>JAFYYJ010000056.1 GCA_017557605.1 Salinivirgaceae bacterium | reverse complement strand
CTCGTAGATGGTGCGCTTCGACATGCCTAAAGACTTAGCCAGCTCGTCCATTGTTACACTTTTCAAACCTTTTTGCTTGAAAAGTTTTGCGGCTCCGTCGAGTATGATGTCTCTTGCGTCCATTTTTCCAGTGTTTCTCAATTCGAGCCGCAAAATTAGAAAACTTTAAGCCTCTTTAAAGTTTTCACATTGCAAAAAGTTTATATTATGTATCAACGGCCCGATTTTATCGCCAAATTGACTTAAGATAACGTTGATTTTTAACGGGGTTTAAAAATGGAAACGTTTGAGTGAAAAGAAGGATGTCAAGTGAAAAAGAACTTTAAAAATCATTCTTACTTTTACGGCAAATTGCAAAAAGGTCAAAGTTTAAACTTATATAGTAGGATGAGCAAGACAAATTTTGGATACGTAAGAGTTGCAGCCGCAGTGCCGTTGGTGCACGTGGCTGATTGCCAGGCAAATGCCGCAGAGTGTTTGGCGCTGGTTCGTGAAGCAGCAAAAAAGTCGGTTCAGATAATCTGCTTCCCCGAACTTGCCATAACTGGCTATACTTGCGCCGATTTATTTCATAACCAGCAACTTATTACCGATGCCGAAAACGCTTTGCAATGGCTTGTTGAGCAGACAAGAGGTCTTGATATTATTGTAATCGTCGGATTGCCAGTGCGTTGCGGCAACTCGCTATTCAATGCGGCGGCTGTTTTCCGCAAAGGCGAGATTTTTGCAGTGAATGCCAAAACGTGGCTGCCCAACTATAATGAGTTCTATGAGCACCGTTGGTTTGCGCCTGCTTTTAGTGCCGTTCGCGATAATATAACCATTTGTAATCAGACTGTTAAGTTCGGCCGAAACCTTATTTTCAATGGTGGCGAGGTGTCGTTCGCCATTGAGATTTGCGAGGACCTTTGGACCCCAATTCCGCCTAGTTCGGTGGAGTCGCTGGCTGGTGCGCACCTGATTTTCAACCTTTCGGCAAGCGACGAGGTGTTGGGCAAGCACCGCTATCTTCGCAGCCTGATTGAGCAGCAGTCAGCACGTTGCATTGCAGGCTACATCTACGCTTCGAGTGGTTTTGGCGAGTCGAGCACCGACCTATATTTTGCAGGAAACGGCCTGATTGCCGAAAATGGCAAAATGGTGGCCGAAAGCCGCCGTTTTAGTATGGATAAACAATTGGTTGTCACCGATATCGATATTGAAAAACTGATTGCCGACCGTCAGAAAAACTCAACGTTTATGACTGGTGCGGGAGTAGTGCGCAACGAATTATATACGGTTGTGCCGATTCATTTCCCCGAGAGCAAAACTTCTGATTTACAGCGCACTATTGATGCCAGTCCGTTTGTTCCGTCGGATGAGGCAAACCGCCAGCAGAACTGTCAGGAGATTTTCAGCATACAAACTGGTGCGCTTGCCCACAGGCTTCAGCATATTGGCTGCAAACGAGCTGTGGTAGGCATTTCGGGCGGTTTGGATTCCACTTTGGCATTGCTAGTCACCGCTAAAACTTTTGACCAACTCGGCATCAGCCGCAAGAATATAATCGGCATAACAATGCCTGGTTTCGGCACCACCAACCGCACCTACAACAACGCTGTGGCAATGATGCGCGCGCTTGGTGTCGATTGTCGCGAGATTAGCATCAAGGCTGCTTGTGAGCAGCATTTTGCCGACATCGGCCACGATAGCGCCGTTCACGATGTTACTTACGAGAACTCGCAGGCGCGGGAGCGTACCCAAATACTTATGGATGTGGCAAACAAGGAGAACGCCATTGTCATTGGCACGGGCGACCTGTCGGAATTGGCGCTCGGCTGGTGCACCTACAACGGCGACCATATGTCGATGTACGCTGTGAATGCTGGCGTGCCGAAAACGCTTGTCAAGTATCTTGTTAAATATGTGGCTGATTTTGAGATTGATGCCGATGCCAAACCATATCTTTACGATGTCATCGACACGCCAATCAGCCCCGAGTTGCTTCCTGCCGACAGCAACGGCAACATTGCGCAGAAAACCGAGGATTTGGTAGGACCGTATGAGTTGCACGATTTTTATCTGTATCACTTTGTGCGCAACGGTTTCGCACCCGAAAAGATATTCTATCTAGCCAAGAAAGCCTTTGCCGGAGCTTACACCGACGATATTATCGACAAGTGGCTCAAGGTATTTGTCCGCCGATTCTTCACGCAACAGTTCAAACGCTCGTGTATGCCCGACGGCCCCAAAGTGGGTTCGGTATCGTTATCGCCTCGTGGTGACTGGCGTATGCCCAGCGATGCCACTTGGAAATGGCTTATGAAGGAGTAGGGTTGGTGAATAAAAATTGGGTTATTTGCTAACTCGACTTATCTTCGCATAATAATATGGTGCTTATGAATTTGTTGTTTGTTACCTTTCGTTTTGTCGATTTTGTTGATATACTGCTTGTTGCAGTTATTTTATATCAACTGTACCGATTGGTGCGTGGAACGGTGGCCATAAACATCTTCATTGGCCTGCTGCTTTTATATGTAGTTTGGCTTGTGGTCAAATTTTTGAATCTCAGTCTGTTATCCACGATTCTCGACTCATTCATAAGTGTTGGCGTATTGGCAGTAATAGTATTGTTTCAGCAGGAAATCCGAAAATTTCTTCTGCTTATTGGCAATAGTGAGTTCATGAAGCGCAATTTCGCTTTGGGGCATTATTTCTCCAAATCAAACATGACGGCTAGCAACAACACTCTGCGCGAGATTAGCCGGGCTTGCCGCAGCATGGCGGCCACCAAAACAGGCGCACTCATCGTCTTTACAACCCGTTCAGATTTGGTTACTTACGTACAAAGCGGTGACACGCTTAACGCCGATGTGTCGCAACGTCTGATTGAAAGCATCTTCTTCAAAAACAGCCCAATGCACGACGGAGCCATGATTATTATCGGCGATAGGATAAAGGCTGCGCGATGTGTGTTGCCAATTAATGACAATCTTGTTCTGCCACCGCAAATGGGTTTAAGGCACCGTGCGGCTCTTAGCATGTCGAACGAAACCGATGCAGCTATAATTGTAGTGTCGGAGGAAACAGGGTCAATATCCTTTGTGCAAAATGGTGATATTCGCTACGATATAACTCCTGAACAGCTTGTTACCGCATTGCGCAGCGAGTTTATGCCCGATGATGATGACGAAAAACGATGACCCAAACACTAGCGCAAGCATTGCGTCTATACAATAATGCATAAATTCGCAAAACTCTAACAATCAATATTCTATTAAAATTGTTGATAACATTGCCGTCGAAATAATTGTTTATTTAATCGTATTTAATTTTTTTTGTATTTGATATTTCCGATACATATTGAAAAAACAGAGAATATGAAATTGAAATTATTATCAGTCGCTTTGGGCTTGCTTTTCTGCACCACGGCAATGGCGCAAGTTAAAGGCGGACACAATCTGAAACTGGCCAAGCTCTACACATCTGGCAAGTATGAGATTTGTCTGTTCAAGGCCGAAGACCTCTGCAACGACCCGGCAGCCGGCCGCGAGTCGGAGCCTTATCTGTATGCCGCAATGTGCTACATAAAACTCTATGAATCGACTGACCCAGAGGTAGCCGCTGACTACAAAGACGGTATGCGTCAGGCTGTGAAATACACCACAAAGTTTGTCCGCAAAGATACCGACGGCGAGCTTTACCGCCAGAACACTGATTTTATCGATGTCATTAAGAAACATTTACAGAAGGAGATAAAAACCTATTGCTCGAGCGAGAACTACACCAAGGCTTCGAACTCGGCGCGTAACTATGAGAAACTTGCCCACAAGCCCGATTATCTGTTCCTTTACTACTCGGGAATGTTGAAGTGTATGGCCAACAACAGCGTCCAGGGTGAGCACGATATGGCCGAGGCGCGCACACAGCTGGCCGAGCAGGTGATAAACAACACCGTAAAGGTTGACCCCATTGTCAAGAGCCTGATTATCGACGGATTCCTTAAATACTCGATGCAGCTTGTGAACGAGAAACGCAAGAAAGACGCCGAGGCTGTGATAACACTTGGCAAGAAGGTGTTTCCAAACGACGGATACATCAGTGTACAGTATAACATGATTGTTGGGAAAAAGTAAGCGCAATATAATTGAATGATTATTCAGAGAAAAGTGAGCCGTTGCGGTTCACTTTTTTTGTTTCTGCGTTTCAGTATTGGTGACAAAAAAAGACGGTCGTTGTGGCGGCCGTCTTATAAACTTCGGGATTCTCAGAATCCGTCGGTAGCAACTAAAAAACCATTATGAGAAAAGTACTATCTGTTTTACTAACGCTGCAAATGTAGGTTGAGACATAATTACTTATGGTTAAGGCAAGGTTAAAAACCGTTAACAATAAGTTAAAAGCGGTGTTTTGCCCGCAACTTTGACTATTTTTGACACATCAAAAAAACGACAAGTGAAAAAACAACGATTCTCCGGCATTCTGGCGCTGATGATAATATCGCTGTTCGGCATTATCGCCGTGCAGATAATATGGGTCCGCAAGGCCATATCGGTCCGTGATGAGCAGTTTGCCCAGCATGTCAACCATGCGCTGCAGAACGCCGCCTACCGCATTGAGCGCAACCAGAACGCCTTCTGGATTTCGAATTTCATGTCGGGGTGGCGGGGCAAGGCACGCGACAGGCAGGAGGAGTCGCTGATAATGTCGCTGAGCGATTTCAGTCGTCCGCGACGCACGGAACATGTCATCGACCTTGCCAATGTTAAAACCGAAAAGAAAGGTGACACCGAGATAACAACTTACAGCATTGATACTCTGTTTGATAACGGTAGCGTATCGTTTCAGGCCTATTCATCGGTAACAAAGCCTGACGGCGACAACGACCGAAGCCGTATAAATGATATTTTGGAGCAGATGCTGTTCGAGTTCAACATCAAAGACCGGCCCATTGAGGAACGTATCGATTTTTCGGTCATCAAGCCGACACTGACATTTGAGTTGCGCAACGCCGGCATCGAGCTGCCATTTGAGTTTGCCGTAACCGACAGCAAGGGCAAACCGTTGCAGCCGCTGGCCTCGAAGGGATACAAGCGCCAGAAGCACACCTTCTGCACAAGTCTTTTCCCCAACGACATCGCCCAGCACGACGAGATGCTGTCGGTCTATTTCCCCGACCGCCGCAATGCGCTGTACGGCTCGGTTATGCTGCCTATTTCGGCATCGGTTCTGTTCACCATAATAATACTGATAACCTTCTGGGTGACTATTCGCACCATGGTCGACCAGAAGCGAATCTCGGAGGTCAAGACCGATTTTGTGAACAACATGACGCACGAGTTCAAGACACCGCTGGCAACCATTCAGCTTGCTGCCGATTCCATAGCCTCGCCGTCGATTATTGCCGAGCCTGAGAAAGTTAAGCGGTTTGTTGGCATAATAAAAGAGGAGAACCGACGCATGAACCGTCAGGTTGAGTGCGTTCTGCAGATGTCGATGCTTGACAAAAAAGACTTTAATCTGAATCTGCAACCAACTCATATTAAGCCGATTGTGGAGACTGCCGTGGGCAACATCAGTCTGCAGGTTGAGCATAAAAACGGCACAATAAAATTTACCGACAACTCGACAAACGATTATGTAAAAGTCGACCAATCGCATTTTATCAATGTGATTTACAATCTGTTAGATAACGCTAACAAATACTCGCTTGATGCGCCGCCCGATATTACAGTAACAATGCGCAACATTGGCACCGATTTGCTTATATCGGTAAGCGACAAAGGGATAGGCATGGACAAAGAGACACAGGAAAAAGTGTTCGACAAGTTCTATCGCCACCCGACGGGTAACGTGCACACTGTCAAAGGTTTCGGGCTTGGTTTGAGCTATGTGAAGGCCATTGTACTGTCGTGCAAGGGCGAGATAAAGGTGTCGAGTCAGAAAGGGCAGGGAAGCACCTTTGAAATTTGGCTACCTGTTTTAAACGAAATATCTGAATCATAAATAGTTACTATGGCTAATAAACGCATTTTCTTGGTGGAGGACGATGTCAATTTCGGCTCGGTTCTGAAGTCGTTTCTAGAGATGAATGACCTTGATGTTGATTGGGTTGATGACGGACAAAACGCTATATCGACCTTCAAATCAAATACATACAACTTGTGTATACTTGATGTCATGCTGCCTCACGTCGACGGATTCACAATTGGAGCCGAAATAAAGCGGCTGAGCCAGGAAACGCCTATTATCTACTTGACAGCCAAGAATATGAAGGAAGATATGATTAACGGTTACAAAATAGGTGCCGACGATTATATCACCAAACCGTTTGATTCAGAGGTGCTTATCTACAAGATTAAAGCCATTTTGAAACGTCAGCAATCTGATGTTAAAGCTGTTGTTGAAGACATTATGAAAGTGGGCCGTTACGAGTTCAACCAACTGAGCCGCACGCTTACTTTCGAGGACGGAACGCTAATCAAGCTTTCGCCAAAAGAGGCCGAATTGCTGAGTTTCCTTATGGCGAACGTAAACCATGTTGTCGACCGCAACCTGACACTTGAGAAGATTTGGGGCGAGACTGGCTATTTCACCGCCCGTAGCATGGATGTTTACATCACCAAGTTGCGCAAATATTTGAAAAACGACCCCGATATTGAGATTACCAATGTTCACGGAACTGGCTATATTCTAGGAATCAAAAGTTAGTGGAGCGGGAGAGAATCGTCGGAGAGTTTAAATTGACAAAGATGAACTCAAACATTGTCAAGAATACATCGAAACTACTAGTTGCCAATGTTATAGCGCAAGTGGTGGGTTTTGCCGTTTACCCCATTCTCACGCGCCTATACTCACCCGACGACTTCGGTGCCTTGAACATTTTCCTGACAATCGGCGGCATTGTCACTCTGTTTGCCACTGCAGAATATCAAAACTCGATTATGCTACCGAAAAGCGAGAAAAGCGGTGTGGCTTGTTTCCATATTGGATTTATTATCACATTGATTGTTACGCTGATATTCGCCATGTCGATTCCGTTTGCGAATCAAATATCATACTTGCTGAATGCGCCGCAATTGAGCGGAAGTTATTGGATGCTACCCATTTACATTCTTGTAATATCGCTTTGGACTTTGCTGAACTACTGGCACACTCGCAATGAGCGTTTCACGTCGGTAAGTGCCTATCAAATAACGCAAAGCATTACAGGCGCCGGTGTTAAATGGGGATTGGCGCGTTTCGCAAGCAACGGACTTATTATTGGCTCTGTGGTTGCGCCGCTGATTGCTCTTGCATCAAACGTTGCGGCCACTTTCCGCACGGCCATAAAACCACTGCTCACTTTCGATAAGGAAGAATGCCGCCGAATGGCACGCGAGTACGTGAATTTCCCAAAGTTCTCGCTGCCACGGACACTTATTAATAATTTAAGCGGCAACTTGCCAATTTTGCTTCTTGCTCCATTTTTCGGCGCTGGTTATATAGGTTTTTTCGGAATGGCGCTGTCTCTTGCTTTCCGGCCGCTGAATATTGTATCCACGTCGCTTTATCAAGTTCTCTTTCAACGAGCTGCAGAAAAAGTTCAAAAGAAAGAAAGTATTAAATCGTTCTTTATCAGATTTATACGCAATGCTTTGTTGGTTGTGGTTCCTTGTTTTGCCGTGCTGTATTTCATTCTGCCTGAGCTTACAGAATGGTTTTTAGGCAACGGCTGGAATGTTACGGCAAAGTGCATCCAACTAATGTTGCCGTGGCTGGCTGTGGTTTTTGTCGGCTCAACCATTGCATTTATACCCGACATATTTCAAAAACAGCGGACATCCGCCATTATCGAGGTTATTTATTTGATATTGAGGACTTGCGCACTTTTGATAGGCATCTTGATGAACAATTTTTTACTTGCCGTTTTGCTTTATTGCGCCGTAGGTTTCTGCGTAGTTGGCTATCAGATTGTCTGGTATATCAGCCTTATCAGACAGTACGAGAGGACGTTATAAATTCAGATATTTGATGCCCGCCAGCAACGATATCACCTGCAACTTCTCAAAAGAAGTGCCGGAATCGTAAAAACCGCTAATCGTTTCTCGCATACCAATTTTGTCGCACTTGTCGATGTTTGCCTTGAAGTAGTTGTCTATATATTCACGAAGTGATTGATTTCCAGCAAGCCACGAATCAATTGGATTCATAGACCGGCCGTTTTCCAGTTTGTCGTAATTGTGGATGCGTGTTTTTTTCAAGACGAACATCGCCATTCGGGCCGGCAAGTCTTTCAGCGGAATGCTTTTGCCCAAAATAGGAACCATTCTCATCTTTTTTCCGATAGTTCGTTCGCCATTATGTTTCCAACGTGCGGCTTCTGGATATTTGGTCAGAATCCAGCTGTCATATATCTCATTTCCAAATCGTTGCGAAAGCGGAATGGTATATGCAAATTCGAGCAAATCGGTATCGTAAAAAGGCGAAAACGACTCTGTAAATTCTTGAAAAACAAGCGGAGAGCCAAGGTTTGCGCAATTGAATCCACGTACATACAGATAATATATCTCACGGTTCGGGAAATTCTCAAGCAACTGGTTGCCAGCTGTTTGCTGCAAAAGGGGCAGAAGTTTTTTC
This sequence comes from Salinivirgaceae bacterium, assembly GCA_017557605.1. Taxonomy (GTDB): domain Bacteria; phylum Bacteroidota; class Bacteroidia; order Bacteroidales; family SZUA-534; genus RUG13583. Next base: position 51,525 of record JAFYYJ010000056.1, on the reverse strand, counting down.
GACAAAGCACCGTCGCCAAACTTAAACGGCTGGTTAATATCGTTTTGCGTGTATCCAGTGCCGACAATTATGTCGCCGAGCATTCCTGTCGCAATGACACCGATTGTGTCTTTATCGCTTAAATCGTCGAAACTGTCAATCACTTGAGCCGCACCGCTATAATTAACCAAACCGGATGTGAGCTGAACTGCACGGTCAACATTTTTCAGATAATCGCCACCGTCGAGTGGTTTGAAATGCATTTTGTTGCCTAATGTTTTTGCAATCTCTTTGGGTGTAATCTCGTCGTAATATCCCCTTTGTGAGTATGTTACATTTTCTATCGGCTCATAGGAGAGTTGTCGGGCCACCCAAACGGTCATCCGTGAATCGAGACCGGCGCTCAATGGCATCACGTTTCGATAGCCATATTGCTTGTTTTTGTCCAAAATGCGCCCTACAGCTTGACGGAACAAGGCATCAAGCCGCTCCACATTCTCTTTTTCGGTGCGTGTATTCGGGGTATTAGTGAAGCGGTGATAACAAATTTGTTCAATTTTATTCCTCGTAATTTTCAAATAACAGCCTGCCGAAATCCGATTGATGCCTTTTATAAGTGTTTGACAATTTGGTGAATAGCCGTAGGAAAGCATACTCAATACAAATACATCGTTGATTTTTCGCTCGAAAGAGTCTGGTAACGATTGGGAAAGCTGTTTTAAATCGGTAGAGAAATAAAATGTGTCATCAACTTGCACATAAAAAATCATCCGGTCGCCGATGTGGTCGTTGTAAATCAGTAAATTATCATTCGTTTTATCATAAAAAACGCCCGAAAACGAACCACGAAACTCATTGAAGAATTGTTCGCCTTTTTGCTCGTACATCTGTGAAATCAGCTCTTTTAAACTGTTCACACTGTGCGATTTGCACATTTCAGCAATATTGAATATGACACCATCGGTCAAGAAAAAATACTTCTCGGTGTCTGCAAAAACTTTATCGTCGCTGAATTTTGGCATTGGTGTGAAAGCGACTTGAACTTTCTCATTTTCAAACGACAAAGCCGGCGAAACAATGTCATTTTTTGCGTAAGAACCAAGTCCATATTTCCCCAAATAACCGAACATATTAATTCTCAAAAGTTACTATTTCGCTTGGCTTAGATTTTGATAAATGTCATACAGCCGTTTTCCGACCGCATCGTAAGTGTACCGCTGCGCCGATTTTCGAATTTCAACGGCATTGTAAACATCCTTATTATCAATCATCCACGACATTTTTTCGCACAAAGCCGCTTCGTCGCCTGGATTAATCAGAATGCCGCATTGCTCGCTCACCATATCGGGAATCCCTCCGACATTGGTTGATATGACGGGTGTGCCTGTTGCCAACGATTCCGAAATAACAACCGGAGCGTTTTCGTAGTTTGAGAACATCACAAATACATCACTTTCAGTAAAATAGCGACAAACATCTACTGGTGTCAACTCTCCGGTGAAATGCACAAAGTCACCAAGTTCCAACTCTTTGGCATAATCGACAGCCGATTGCCAATCCTGCCCAATACCAACAAGAATCAATTCAAAATCAGAACGTTGCTGCGAAAGATTTTTCACGGCGCGCAATATTCCTTTGACATTTTTGGGCTTTTCATCGAAGCAGGAGACATGAAGGAAACGGAATTTATGCTTCGAATCATTGTTTTTCTGTGCCGCAAAGAAAAAGTCGTCTACAACATTATCAATCAGTTGAAAGTTGCGGTTAACAAGTCCGAAACCTTGCATGGCCTCGCGCAGTTTGCTACTGACAGCAAGAACATAGCCTGCGTCAGCAACACATTTCCGTGTCATGAGTTTTCTAGCAAATCCTTTATAATTAAAATTTTGCGGCAGATATCTCGACCAATGTTCAACAACTATATATGGTATGCCAAATTTCTGTTTGAGCTTGCGCGCTAAAACACCGCTACGTGTCAGCACATTTGCCTGAACCACATCGGGCAAACCGAAAATGCGGCGCACAACAGCAAATCCGCGCCAAAATGCCTTGACATAGCCTACAGCCTTTGTTAGTTGTCGCAAAACGGGCATTTTTGCGAACGTATAATAGACGTAAATCTCACGTACACCGTTAGTTGTCTGCTCAACAATATCGTATCGGCTAACGTGCTCATCGGCCATTAGATATAGCACACAAACATCGCAAAAGCGCGAAGCGGCCTCGGCGTGCTTGCGCACAAAAAGCCCCGACATTGCATCATAACGATGTGGATACCAAGCCGATAAATAAAGTACCTTCATATTAGTTGTCGTACCAGCTGCGGTTCTTGTTGTATTTCAAATCCTGCAGCACCGCCGACTTGACAGCTATGCTGAAACTGTAGCTTTGGCGCGCTCCGAATGGTATCAAGCTCAGTGTAGCGGCCCAGCAATGCAGGTCACGCGACAGGCTGAAACGAGTGTATGTGAATGATTTTGAATCGAAATCGAAGCCGGAGCTGTAGCCAATCTTCCATTGTGGCGTAAGGCTGAAATCGCCGCTGAAGCTCAGCGATTGAGACAATTTGCCTTCTTTGCCGGGCTTTGTGTAGGAGAGGCTGTAGCTGAAATTGACGCTCCACGACATATCAAAATAGTCGTATTCGCCAGCGTCGACATCATCATCTTCATCATCGGCATTTTTGTTTTTGTCTTTCTTCCCGAACAACTTATCCGAATCAATGCTGTAACCAGTTGACATCGAGACGTTTGTCAGACGGAACGGTCTGCCAGAAACCTCGTGTTCAAACACCTCGATGCATTTGCCCGTTGAATCGAGAGCGTAGAAATTTCCTCGTGCGCTAACGTTGATTCCCAGCGTTTTAAACAGTGTCGTCTTGGCCGACATGCTTAGGTCGCTCCACTTAAACTCTTCGGCTATTGTGTTGTACGAAGTGCTCAAGTTGAATGATTCCAACAACGCTACTTTTCGTTCATGATTGACTGTGTCGTTTTTGTCTTTAACCTTCATTTCCAGCTTGTTGCCAAGCGAGAACGATACCGTTCCGCTCTTGCCTTTACCTGGTACTCCGTAAATGCCGTAGCGGTAAGGCGAGTAGAGCGAATTGCCGGTTGTGTCGCGCGGGTCAACCTCAAAGAATCCGTATTTTTCCTGCCCGAAGTCTGGCCGCCAGCTGTAGCTCACCGACGGTGTTACAACGTGACGCAGAGCCTTTACAGGGCCTTTTTTGAACAGGAACATTCCATATAGTGTGGTGTTGACTCCAGCACCGAAACTGTAATCGTAAACACGGTAGAAACCCGTTTCCTCGCGTTCACTGTAGTTAGTCTTTGAAATAGGAGTGGTGTCGTTCAGCGGCTCAATATACGAGCGAGTAAAATACCAACGTTCACCGTATGTCACGCTTGGTGAAAAATTGAAGTATTTCAGCACTTTGAATGATTTCGAAATAGTGGGAGTGTGCTTTGCACCATACACAAATTTGTCGAGCGTCTCGCTGCAGAATAGGCTGTCGATGTGTGTTTTGACAGTGTTGCGGAACGTGCCGCTGTAGCTGAAGCCAATGTCCTCGTACCAGCGTGCGCGGCCAACACCGTTTTTACGCTTGAAAGGCTGTATGCGACTCATTGTCAGTGTAAAATTAGGCAGTGTTAGGCTAATGCTTGAGTCGCGAGTGTTTTGTGTGTGCTGCAGGTTTGCTGATACGCTGAACGGCGAGTTGAGTATCTTGCTCAGTTGGTACGAAATGCTTGACGATGTGGTGTTTGTCAAGTAATCCTGCGAGGCTGTTGTGTTGTATTTGTTGTATTGGCTCGACGAGAAGTTGACGCTTGCGCTGAATGTGCTGTTCGGCCTTGCCTTGGCGTCTTGCGAGTGCGTCCAACGGATGCTGTACTGATTTTGGTTCACATAGTCGCTCAGGCCTTTTTCGCCGGCAATAGTCTTGGCGTATGTCACGTTGACATTACCCGAGAACTTGTATCTCAATCTGTATCTTGAAGTTACGTTGGCCGACCACGAGCCTTTCGAGTACATGCTGCCTCTCAGTGTCAAGTCCATATGGTCGTTTCCGGCAAAGTAATAGCCGCCGTCCGACAAGTAGAAACCACGGTTGTTTTCCTCGCCCACACGCGGCATTATGAATCCAGAAGTCCGTGTTTTGGTTATTGGGAAGTAGCCGAACGGAATGACAAGCGGTAGTGGAATGTCGGCCATCACCATATACGACGGCCCAGCGATAATGGCCTTGTCGGGAATGTATTTGCCTTTGGTCAACTCGAGGTAGAAGTGAGGGTCCTCAAGCTCGCAGGTTGTGTACTTGCCGTGAATCATATTGATTGTGTTATCCGCCTCTTTTTTAGTCAGTTCGCTATGCAGATAACCGTCTTCCTGTTCGGTATAGAGCCGCTCAATATAGCCGCGTTTGGTGTTAACATTGTAGGTCAGATTTATGGCTTTCATCTCATCACTGCCTTGTTTGAAAACCGGCTGCCCCTCTAAATTGCCGAGTGAGTCGGTTACGCCTTCGGCATATATTATGCCTTGTTCCATATCGGCCTCAATATAGGCGGCTGTCAGCTCGATGTCCTCAAACTCGATTTTTGCGTTGCCAAACAGAAAAACTTTCTTGCCGTCGATTGAGAAAATTGTTGAGTCTGTGGCGCTAGTTTTAACGTCGGAGGTCAGAATTTGCTTTTTCGATTTTGGTTTGGCTTCCGCCGCGCTATCGGCAACAGCGGCGGTGTCGGCATGCGTAGTTGCTGTCGGAGTGTTTTTGTCGATAAATGATGTATCAGAATTTGCAACATTGCTAATTGTGTCATTGCCAATATTTTGTGCCACAGCACTTAAATTGACAATTAAACATATTAATATTGTTGCAAGAAGCCCTTTTGTTTTCAAACCGAAATAGAAAAATATGCTATTTTTGTTACGCAATTTTCTAATGAAAATTGTTGCCAAAACTAATCAAAATTAAAGTGTCAGTGAAGCATGAACCAAAAAATTGTATTTGCAGCAGCACTAATATATCTTTTCTGTTTGGCCGGTTTTAGCGCAAGCGCCCAGCAGTCCGGCAAACACACTGTGGTATTGGACGCTGGACATGGCGGTCACGACACTGGCGCCATAGGCAGCAAAGGCAAGGAAAAAGACGTGGTGCTGGCTATCACGCTTAAGGTGGGTGAGTACATCAAAAAGAATATGCCCAACACCAATGTCATCTACACTCGCGACGCCGACTTCTTTGTACCTCTTGACCAACGCGCCGCCATTGCCAACAAGAACAATGCCGACCTGTTTGTGTCGATACACGCCAACTCCAACAAAAACACCGCGCCATACGGAACCGAAACATTTGCTATGGGTCTGCACAAATCGCAAAGCAACTTGGATGTGGCCCAGAAAGAGAACTCGGTAATCGTTCTGGAGCAGGACTATAACACCAAATACGAAGGTTTCGACCCGTCATCGGCTGAGTCGTACATCATCTTCTCGCTCATGCAGAACATCTACCTTGACAAGAGTCTGACACTTGCCTCGATGATTCAGACCGAGTTCCGCGAGCGCGCAAAACGTGCCGACCGTGGTGTCAAGCAGGCCGGATTCCTTGTCCTGTGGCACACAAAGATGCCGAGTGTGCTCATCGAAACGGGTTTCATTTCGAACCCGAAAGAGGAGCAGTACCTGATGTCGAAAGAAGGCCAAGATTACCTCGCTTCAGCTATCTATCGTGCTATTAAAGAGTATTTTAACGACTTGAGCGAAGAGGAACGCGAGGTGGAGAAAGCGACCTCCGGCGCACAAGAACCGGCCAACGATTTGTGCTATCGGCTGCAGGTGGCCACAACATCAGCGCCCGTTGCTCAACCGGCCGAGAAGTTCAAGGGACAGAGCGACATCTATGAGTTCAAAGACGGCAATAAATACAAATATATGATAGGCCGTTTTGCTACGCTTGCCGAAGCCAAAAAGTTCCGCGAGTCGATAAAGAAAACCTATCCTGACGCCTTTATTGTGCCTTTCAATGGTGACAAGAAAATTTCGCTGGGCGAAGCCAAAGATTTGGAGAAAAAGCAGTAGTGTCTGCTCGAAAATCGGAGGGGAGCTAGGTCAAAAAATCGTTGCGAATTTCATTTTTCAACACTCATGAAAATCATCCCGCGGTCAGCGGTTTCTGTTTAACAATAATCAGCTCTTTTTTGCCGTTTTTTTGACGAAAAAATTGTCGATTTTTTCACTTAAACCAACCTGAAAATAGTAGTGATTTAGTTTTCAACAAGTTATAAAGATTACTTGTAGTTATTTGATTATCAATGCGATAAGAGAATTTTTGAAAAATTTTCAAAAATTTTTATTTTTTTTTTGATTGACAATTAGAACAATATCGTCTTCGCGAATTTTGCAATAGCGATTTGCATTTTTTTTTCTCTTTTTTTTTAACAATGTTTGTCAAGCGAAAGCTGAAAATATAAATCATTTTAAATCAATGGATAAAGACTATAAACAAGTTTGGGACAATTGTCTGCGTTTTTTCAAAGACAATATTAAGGCATCAGAGTACAGAACGTGGTTCGAATCGATAGAACCGGTAAAGTTGAATGGTAAGGTGCTGACAATCCAAGTTCCGAGTCATTTTTATTATGAGTATCTGGAGGAAGTCTACATCGACTTGATGAGCAAGGCTTTGCAGGCTGAATTAGGCCCGGGAGCAGGGTTGGAGTACATTGTTGTTATGGAGAACCCGATGCCGCACTCGCAGCCGCGTATTGCCAAGATGCCCTCTAATAATAAGAAAGACATCTACAACAATCCGGTGATGCCGAATGATGACCATACGAATATCAAGAATCCGTTTATCATCCCCGGAATCCAGAAACTACAGATTGACCCCAAACTGAATAATCGCAATACTTTCAACCGGCTTGTCGAGGGCGAGTTCAACCGACTGGCGCGTTCTGCTGGCTACGCCATTGCCACAAATCCTGGACGCACATCGTTCAACCCGCTGTTTATCTACGGCGGCTCAGGCCTTGGTAAGACGCATTTGGCTCAAGCTATCGGCATTGAGACAAAGGAGCGTTTCCAGGACAAGGTGGTGCTTTATGTTACAGGACATGAGTTCGAGACGCAGTTTGTCGATGCCACAATGAACAACAACCGTAACGATTTCATGCATTTCTATCAGATGATTGACTTGCTCATCATCGATGATATTCATGAGTTTGCGGGAAAAGAGAAGACACAAAACTGTTTCTTTGAGATATTCAACCATTTGCATCAAATGGGCAAACAGCTGATTATCACTTCCGACAAGGCACCAGCTGATTTGCAAGGCATTGAAGAACGTTTGCTGTCAAGATTCAAATGGGGATTGTCGGCAGAGCTTACAAATCCTGATTATGAGTCGCGCAAAGCCATTCTGAAGCAATACGCCTACAACGAGGGTATCGATATCAGCGACGACATCATTGACTATGTGGCTGCACATATCACCAATAATATCAGGGAATTGGAGGGAGCACTGATTTCGCTTCTCGCTCACTCGACACTCAACCGCGAGACAATAACCATTGAACTGGCGCGTCAGATTATCGACAAACTGGTGAAGAACACCACACGCGAACTGAGTGTAGGCTACATACAGAAAGTTGTTTGCGAGTTCTTCAACCTGAATCCGGAGGCAATAACCTCAAAGACACGCAAACGCGAGATTGTGCAGGCACGCCAGATTGCCATGTATTTTGCAAAGGGCATGACCAAGCTTTCACTCGCAACAATCGGTGCGCAGATAGGCGGAAAAGACCACGCGACAGTGCTTCACGCCTGCAAGACAGTCAACAACCTTATCGACACCGACCGTCAGTTTAAGGGCTATATTGACGAGATTGAGAAGAAACTTAAGATTTGAACCGAGTAATAAATCAACTTGAAATCCCGTACATTTTGTGTGCGGGATTTTTTTTGCCCAAACATTTAGTTACTTTGTTACTTTTGCAATTCAAAACAGATAATAATGAATGTTCTGAAAACAATACCATTGCTGTTTATGCTGTCATCGTTGCTTGTGCAAAGTGTTAACGCTCAAGATGAAAGCGTGAAGCATCCGAACAACAAAATCAGCCTGAACGGTAAAGAATACTACATGCACATTGTCCGCAAAGGCGAGACGCTGAGCGCCATAAGCCGTGCATACGAGATTCCTGTCGACACAATAATAGCCGACAATCCGCAGCTTACCTATCAGATTTATCCAGACCAATATATCAAGGTGCGAATTAAGCAGGAGCCTAAACAGGCCGACAGCTACAACTACCACCTGATAACCAAAGGCGACACGCCATATAACATAGCCAAACGCTACGGAATAAGCATTGATGAATTGTACCGTCTGAATCCTGGCTCGGAGCTCGGCATTAAGATTGGTGACCGCCTGAGGATTAAAGCCGACAACAAGAAGACGCCGACAGCCTCACAGGAGACAGCCGATACTGATACGGCTTTTGTGTTGCATAAGGTGGACAAGAAAGAGACCCTTTTCGGCATTGCCCGTAAGTATCACACCACACCGACTGAAATCGAAAGGCTTAATCCAGACATTGTCGGGCGGTCAATCCAGATAGGCGAGACGCTCAAGATACACGTAACCGACGCGGTGGCCGAGGAGATAGCCGAAGGCAGCTTCGACTTGTACAAGGTGCAGAAGCAAGAAACCGTCTATGGCATTACGCATAAATTTGACATCAGTGAGAAGGCGCTGTTCAAACTCAATCCAGACCTAAAGAACCGCGGAGTGCAGGAGGGAGAACTGATTCGTGTGCCCAAAGGTTCGATAAAAGCCGATGAGCAGCAGGCGCAACAACCCGAGGAGGAGCAGAAGCCCGTCATAAGTGAGGTGGAGCAGAAGCGCATTGCCGATTATGAGGCCGATAACAAGAAGATGCACGAGGCGCAGGACGCACAATTCGACAAGACAAAAACTTATAAGATTGCCTATTTTCTGCCGCTCTACTACAGCATGAACGACACAACAGGTTGGAGCGCTAAGACCGGCAAGGTGTATGAAAAATCGAAAAGCTATATCGAATTTTACATTGGTTCTATGCTGGCACTCAATGAATTGCGTAAACAAGGCGTTTCTTTCAACGTGCAAGTCATTGACACAAAGGGGGACAGCCTCTACATAAGCAACTATATGCGCCAGCACGACTTGTCAGACTATGACATGTTCATTGGACCGGCGTTCAGCAGCGAGTTGCAGGCTGTGGGCGACTACGCGTGGGAGCACAGGATAAACATTGTGTCACCGCTGTCGGTCAAAAGCACCTTCATCGACCACAATCCTTACGCATTCCAAGTGTGCCCGACGCTTGAGATTCAGATGAAATACATGGCCGAATTCCTGAACCAGATTGACACTAAGAACTACATTGTCATTCACAACGGCAATGTGCAGGAGCAGGACTATATTTCGGAGTTCAAACGGCAGCTCTACTCGTCAATCCATAACGACAACCTCGACCAGGTTCGCTACAACGAGTATTACTACTTCAACACCAGCGGCGACATACTGAACAGCGCATTCATCAAGGGGCGTGAGAACATTGTCATCATTCCGTCGACAGACCGAGCTTTTGTCACCGATGTTATGGGCAAACTCAACGGCTATTCGTATGAGTACAACATCAAAATTTTCGGGCAGCCGCGCTGGAAACGCTTTGAGAGCATCGATATTGACAATTTCCACAACACCAACACGCATTATCTGTCGAATTCATATATCGATTACGACGCACAGCCGATTATCGATTTTGTGCGCAACTACCGCAATCTAGTGAACACGGAGCCAGACCTCATGGCTTTCCAGGCCTACGACATAACAATGTTCTTCTGCTCGGCACTGAACAAGTTTGGAAAGGATTTCCGCCACTATATAATGTACCATAAGGCTCCGCTGTTGCAAACTGAATTCAACTTTGTGCCATACAGCGACCAAGGCGGCTATCAGAATACTTCGGTTTATATTCTTAACTATGCAAAGGATTATACAATCAAGAAGATAGCAACCTATCCGCTGAAGTAATTTTCCATTTAAGTTATGAGATTCGTATTTGTTCGCCAGTCAGATGCGCGACGCACTCATTGCGGTATGAATAATAAGTCAATAATATATTAGTAATCAATTAAATAACAAAACAATGAAAAGAATTAGAATCTTTTTCATGACAGTTGCGGCAATGCTTGCAACTACAGTCGCTGTAGCCCAAAACGGCTTTAATTATCAGGCTGTTATCCGCGATAATGGACAAGTAATTAGTGACAAAAATGTTACGTTGCGTTTCAGTATTATGAACGGCAACAACGTTTGTTATCAGGAGACACAATCAGTAAAAACCAACGCCTATGGTAACATAGCAGTCAGTGTTGGTGAGGGAACAGTTTTAATGGGTGCTTTTAGCGCGATACCATGGGAGACAATGCAACTTGCTATGAAAGTGGAGGTTGATGCCGACGGTTCAGGCAAATATGTCGATATGGGGCTTGTGCAGATTCAACCTGTGCCGTTTGCGCAATATGCAAAGAAGATAGGTGAATTGGATAGCGCGGGCAAACTCCAAATCAAGGCTGAGGCAGGAACAAATGACGATGCGGCGCTTTTCTCGGTGAAAGATGAGGAAGGAAATGAGGTCTTTGCGGTCTATAAAAACGGTGTCCGTGTGTATGTTGATGAGAATGATGCAGATAGCAAAGCTGCCAAAAGTGGTTTTGCAGTGTCCGGTCGCTCGGCAAAAGATGGTGCTGAAAGCCAATATTTCGTTGTAAATGCCAATGGCACACAAGTTTATGTTGATGATGATGATGATAGCAAAGCCGCCAAAAGCAAATTCGCTGTTGCCGGACGTTCGGGAAAATCTGGAGAGAACGCTAATTTGTTTGCCATTGACGAAAACGGAACGCAAGTTTTTGTTGATGAAGATGATAGTAAAGCCGCAAAGAGCAAATTTGCGGTAGCAGGACGCTCCGGAAAAGGAAATGATGATTATTTGATTGTAAATAAAGCTGGCACCCAAGTATTTGTCGATGATGATGATACTGACAAAGCTGCTAAAAGCAAGTTTGCGGTAGCAGGTCGCTCGGGTAAAAGTGAGACAAATCTATTTGCTGTTGATTCAAAAGGAACAAATGGTGATAATACTGCGGCTTTTGGTCAGCAAGCTGAAGCGCAAGGTGAAGCTTCAACAGCCATGGGATTTGGAGCATTTGCCAAAGGCGACAATAGTTCGGCTTTTGGTTACAACTCTTTTGCCAGTGGTAATGGTGCATTTGCCGCAGGTTCGTTCTGTCAGGCAGACAGCGCAGGTTCTGTGGCATTGGGGCAAATGTCGATTGCTGCAAATAAAGCTGCATTGGCACTTGGAGAAGAAGCTAAAGCCTATGGACATGGCTCTTGTGCAATCGGAATTTTGGCTGAAGCTAAAGGTAATGCATCTTTTGCTATTGGTGAGAATTGTCTTGCAGATTCTGTAGGTTCGGTTGCTATGGGGTATGATTGCAAGGCGGCTGGAAACTGGGCATTGTCATTTGGAAACTGCTCTAAGGCACTGGACCATGGAGCTGTTGCTATTGGTAAATCGGCTATTGCAGAAGGTTCATGCTCGTTTGCTACAGGTGAGGGTTCTTATGCAAAAGGAGGTGCCTCTGTTGCTTTTGGTTTTTGTGCAAAGTCACTTGGCTCATATTCTGTAGCTATCGGTCCTGAGTGTGTGTCTTCGTCGCAAGAGTCAATAACACTCGGAAAGTGGCTTTATGCCAAATCAACAGGCGAAACCGTTGTCGGTTCTGCAAACGATACGGCTAATTATGGTGTTGATGGACCAATTTGGGCTTGGGAAGACAGACTGTTTACCATTGGCAATGGAAATGGAGTGTATTCGCGCAGCAATGCAATGGTAGTGTTGAAAAATGGTAACATCGGTATTGGCACTTCAACGCCTAATTATCTGTTGGAGGTAAATGGCACTATTAAGGCTAATAACGTTTCAGAAACATCAGATGTGCGATTGAAGAACAATATTACAACACTGAACAATTCATTGCAGAAAGTGTTGCAGTTGCGTGGTGTCAGCTATTATTGGAAACCTGAAGCGGAAATCAAGACACTGCTTGGCACTCACGAGGCGATGCATTATCCTGAAACAATGCAGATAGGTGTTGTTGCCCAAGAAGTTGAGGAAATATTCCCTGAGCTTGTTCAAACCGACACAAAAGGCTTTAAGTCAGTTGACTACACCAAACTGACACCAGTGCTCATTGAGGCTATCAAGGAGCAACAGAAAGAGATTGACGAACTGAAAGCCGCCAACAATAAGTTGCAAAGCCAGATAGAGGAGATTTTGAAGAAAATGAATTAACAGATAAAATCGTTTCATAAGAAGAAAGGCTGCATCCGTAAGGTTGTAGCCTTTTTTATTGCACATGTTGTCCGTTTCAATGGGATGCACTATCAATCAGCCTTATGCCAGGTGTGCTTACTGTCTGAAAATGTTGAATTTGCATTAATAACCGATATGCGTTAAACATTTTAACAACGAAGCGTCAAAACTTCTCAATATTTAATTGCCTACAACGCTATTTGCCAACAAAAAACTTTTACTTTTGCCTTATTTGCGAAATATAGTGTTATCTATCATAAACGATTGAATAATAATTAATTAAAATACAATATGGGAATCATCGACGGTATCCTTACCAAACTTTTTGGAAACAAATCAGAAAGGGATATTAAAGAAATCATGCCGTATGTGCTTGCAGCCAATGCCGAATACGAGAAACTGGCCGGCCTGACAAACGACCAACTGCGTCAGCAGAGCCTTGAGCTGCAACAGATAATACAAGACCGTATCAATCCTGAAAATCAGCAGATTGCCGATTTGCGCCAGCAGATAGAGCAGGAGCAGGACATTGAGAAAAAGGAGGATTTATACAATCAGATTGACAAAGTTGAAGAGTCTATCGACGTCAAGATTGCCGATGTGCTCGACGAGCTGCTGCCGCGCGCCTTCGCAATAATCAAAGACACGGCCCGCCGCTTCAAAGAGAGCAAAGAGATAGAGGTTACGGCCACTCAAATGGACCGCGACATTGCCGCCATTCGCGACAGCGTCGAGATTCGCGGCGACAAGGCTATATGGTTTAATACATGGACTGCCGGCGGCTCGCCGATAACCTGGGATATGGTTCACTACGACGTGCAGCTTATTGGTGGTGTGGCTCTGCATAAAGGCAAGATTGCCGAAATGGCAACCGGTGAAGGAAAAACACTTGTGGCAACACTTCCGGTTTTTCTTAACGCCTTGACACACAGAGGTGTGCATATGGTTACGGTAAACGACTATCTGGCAAAGCGCGACGCCGAGTGGATGGGCACCCTCTACGAGTTCCATGGCCTGACCGTCGACTGCATCGACAAGCACCAGCCAAACTCTCAAGAGCGCCGCAAGGCTTATCAGGCTGATGTAACGTTTGGAACCAACAACGAGTTCGGCTTCGACTATCTGCGCGACAACATGGCCGTCAGCCCCGACGACCTTGTACAGCGCCGTCACAACTACGCCATTGTCGATGAGGTTGACTCAGTTTTGATTGATGACGCCCGTACACCGCTTATCATTTCAGGTCCTGTGCCAAAAGGCGATAACCAGCTGTTCGACAATTTCAAACCGCAGGTGCAAAAGCTCTATCAGGCTCAGCGCGACCTTGTTACAAAACTGTTGGCCGACGCCAAGAAACTCATCAGCGAAGGCAACGAGGAAGAGGGCGGAAAACTGTTGTTGCGCGCCAACAAAGGCCTGCCAAAGCACAAACCGCTTATCAAATACTTGAGTGAGCCGGGTGTGAAAGTTCTGATGCAGAAAACCGAAAATTTCTACATGCAGGACAACAGCAAAAACATGTACCTCATCACCGATGACCTTTACTTCATCATTGAAGAGAAACAAAACGCTATTGAGCTGACTGACAAGGGTATCGACCTTATTTCGTCGGACACCGAAGACAAGAATTTCTTTGTGCTGCCCGATGTCGGAGCTGAGATAGCCGAACTGTCGCAGAAGAACCTGACAACAGCCGAGCTTGCTGAGCAGAAAGACAAAATTCTGCAAGACTATTCGATAAAAACCGAACGCGTTCACACTATAAACCAGTTGCTTAAAGCATATGCAATGTTTGAGCGCGATGTTGAGTATGTGGTTGTCGACAACAAAGTGAAGATTGTGGATGAGCAGACGGGCCGTATTATGGAGGGCCGCCGCTATTCCGACGGTCTGCACCAGGCCATTGAGGCGAAGGAGAACGTGAAGGTTGAGGCAGCCACACAGACGTTTGCCACTATCACTCTGCAGAACTACTTCCGCATGTATAAGAAACTTGCGGGCATGACCGGTACCGCCGAGACCGAGGCTGGTGAGTTCTGGAACATCTACAAACTCGATGTTGTTGTGATTCCTACCAACCGTCCCGTGCAGCGTATTGACCATGACGACCTTGTATACAAAACCGCTCGTGAGAAATACAACGCTGTTATTGCTGAGATTATCAAACTTAACGAAGCTGGCCGTCCGGTGCTTGTGGGTACAACATCGGTCGAGATATCGGAGCTTTTGAGCCGAATGCTGAAAATGCGCGGCATCAAGCATAACGTGCTGAATGCCAAGCAGCACCAGCGCGAGGCCGAGATTGTGGCTGAGGCAGGTAAGACCGGCACCGTTACCATTGCCACCAACATGGCCGGCCGTGGTACCGACATCAAGCTGACTCCTGAGGTGCGTGAGGCGGGCGGTTTGGCTATTTTGGGCACCGAGCGCCACGAGTCACGCCGCGTCGACCGCCAGTTGCGTGGTCGTGCCGGACGTCAGGGCGACCCGGGTTCGTCGCAGTTCTTCGTCTCACTTGAGGACAACCTGATGCGCCTTTTCGGTTCCGACCGCATAGCCAGCATGATGGACAAACTTGGCATTCAGGAAGGCGAGGTTATCCAGCACTCAATGATATCGAAATCGATAGAGCGCGCGCAGAAGAAAGTGGAGGAGAACAACTTCGGCATCCGTAAGCGCCTGCTCGAGTACGACGATGTGATGAACAACCAGCGCGAAGTAATATACAAACGCCGCCGCCACGCTTTGTTCGGCGAGCGTCTGCAAGTGGATATCGCCAACAACATTTACGATGTGTGCGAGCAAATGGCCAACGAGTACAAAGACGCCAATGACTACGAGGAGCTGAAACTCGCCAACTTCCGCACATTGTCTATCGAGACTCCGTTCAGTGAGGATACATTCCATGAGGAATCGCCAGTGGAGCTTGCCGACCAGCTTTACAAGGCTGCGATAGAGGCTTACCAACGTAAATCGCTGCAGATACAGCAGCGCGTATGGCCGGTGATTAAAAATGTGTATGAGACTCAGGGACAGACTTATACCAATATTGTAATACCGATTACCGACGGTCTGAAGACATATAATATTGTTACCAATCTGAAAAACGCCTACGAGTCGGAAGGAAAGGATTTGGTTACATCTATCGAAAAGAGTATCAGCCTGTTGACTATTGATGACGCTTGGCGTGAGCATCTGCGCGCAATGGACGATTTGAAACAATCGGTTCAGAACGCCACCTATGAGCAGAAAGACCCGCTGTTGATTTACAAGTTTGAGTCGTTCAATCTGTTCAAGAAGATGATTGAGGACATAAACTCTGATATGGTGGCTATATTGATGAAGGGCAATCTGCCTGAGCAGCCGCAGCAACAGCAGGTGCGTCAGGCAGAGCAGCGCCGTCCGCTCGACATGAGCCGTTTCAACACCGGCCGCACCGAGCAAGGCCAGCAGCGTCCTGAAGACCGCAAAGTGCAGCCAGTCCGCGTCGACAAGAAGGTGGGCCGCAACGACCCTTGCCCCTGCGGAAGCGGTAAGAAATTCAAAAACTGCCACGGAATAAATATGCCTGACTAATCTGCCATTATGGTATGAAAACCAAACGGTATAATTTTTTTCGACTGAAAATGAGTGAGTTGCTTGTCGGAGAGCATGAGGCCCAACGCAACGTTAAGCCCTGCAATATGGGCAACGCAAAGACGGCCGGTCTGCTTTTCGCAGTCAATTCCGAAACCGATGTGGCTGATGCAGAGTATGTATTCAACCATTTGAAAGACAATAATATATCGGTATCGGCATTAGGCTATATAGTTGACGGCAAGAACGCTGCCAATTATCGTCGGCCCGCTCATTTCGATTTTTATACCGATAAGGATTTGGATTTTCTGCTCCGCCCCAAAAGCGAGGCGGCAAAATCGTTCGCTGGCACTGAGTTTGATATTCTTATCGACATCAACTCAGCCGATTATTATCCTGCCAAAATGTTGCTAAACAGCACAATGGCGCATTTTCGCATTGGCCGTTTCGCCGACAAACGCCCGTTCGACCTTATGATGTGCATTGCCGACGACAAAGATGTGCGATACTATTACGAACAGATAATCTTCTACTTACAGAAATTTAACTGACACCAACAATGATACAGAAATTGAGAGGAGTGGGGGTTGCACTTGTAACTCCATTCAATACCGATGGAACAATTGACTACGATGCGCTTGCCAATCTGATTGAGTTGCAGATAAATGGCGGCACAAGCTATATTGTGGCGCTTGGAACAACAGGCGAGCCGGCAACACTATCGAAAGCTGAGAAAAGCGAGGTTTTGGAGTTCATTCTGCAAAAAGTGGCTGGACGCATACCCGTTGTGGTTGGCTGCGGAGGCAACAACACCGCCGAACTGATAGCGCAAGCCAAAGAGTACGAGAACGATAGCCGCATTGCTGCATTGCTGTCGGTGGCACCATTCTACAACAAACCAAACCAGAACGGTGTTTACGCTCATTTCAAGGCTCTTGCCGACAATGTCAACAAGCCGATTCTGCTCTACAACGTGCCCGGACGCACAGGAATCAACATTTCGGTTGATGTTGTTGTTCGGCTTGCCGGCGAATGCAAGAATATCATTGGCATCAAAGAGGCTTCGGGCAATGTGGCGCAGTGCATGCAGCTTGCCAGCCGCTGTCCTAAAGATTTCATTCTCATCTCAGGCGACGACGCGCTCACTCTGCCGCTCATTGCATGTGGTTTCTCGGGCGTAATCTCAGTGCTGCAAAACGCTTATCCCGTGCAGTTTAGCCATATTGTTGGTTTGGCTCTCGATGGCCGTTTTGCCGAGGCTCGCGCCGAGCATTACAAGTTCCTGCCCATAATCGACACATTGTTTGCCGAGGGCAGTCCGTCGGGCGTTAAAGCCTATCTTGAACTGCAAGGCAAAGCGAAAAATGTGGTCCGTCTGCCGCTCGCAACCGTCAGCGACACGCTTTATGCTAAAATAAAGACACTGAACAGCGCTGTTAAATAGTTGTGTGGCAACACGTTGCAACCATTAAAATTTTTGTTTCAAAAAAACATTGCTAAAGTTGCAACAATTGAAAAAACACCTATATTTGCAACCGCTTTAGGGCCCTGTAGCTCAACTGTATAGAGCATTTGACTACGGATCAAAAGGTTGTGGGTTAGAATCCCGCCAGGGTCACAAGTTTTTCAAACCTCTGACAAACAATTGTTTGCAGGGGTTTTCCTATTTTTAGGCATGGCGTTTTTCATTTGTTGTGAATAAACTTTCAAATCCAAATTTCATTTTTCATATTAATTTTCATACTTTTACAAATCAAAAATCCTAAGTGATTGATTTTAAATACTAAGTCATAACCAAAAAAAGTATGAAAATGAAAACTATGAGATTCTTACTTGTGGCAGTTGCATCTATTCTTGCAACAACAATGACGATGGCTCAAAGCGGATTCAACTACCAAGCGGTTATCCGTGACGCCAACGGCAATCTTCTTGCCAACCAAAACATTGCCTTACGCATAACGCTGACAACCGCCGATGGAAACGATGTCTATTACCAGGAGATGCACAACCCCGTCTTGACCAATGCCTACGGTGTAGTTTCGATTGTTGTGGGCGAAGGTACAGTTCTGAGCGGATACTTCTCGCAAGTGCCTTGGAACAACGGCAACGTATATATGAAAACCGAGTTTGACCCCACTGGCGCTGGTACCGACGATATGTTGGTGACTGTAGGCACCACACGGCTGCAATCGGTGCCTGTGGCTGAATACGCCAAAAAGACCAGCACGGTTGAAAATCCGAAAAACATTAAGATACAAGCCACAAACGAGACCGGAGAAGAAGAGGCTCTGTTTGAGGTGAAAGACAAAGACGGCAATGTTGTGTTCGCTGTGTATAACGACGGTGTCCGCGTCTATGTTGATGACACCGAGCCCAACGGCGGCAAGGCTGCCAAAAGCGGATTCGCCGTGGCCGGACGCTCCGGAAAAGCAGGCGAGGGAAACACCTATTTTGCTGTAAACGACCAAGGAACACAGGTTTATGTCGATGATGACCCGACTGAGCCTGGAAAAGCCGCCAAAGCCAAATTCGCCGTAGCGGGAAAGAGCGGCAAGACCGACGATAACTATCTGATTATAAACAAGGCCGGCACACAAATATTTGTTGACGATGAGGACACAAAGGCTGCCAAAGCCAAGTTTGCCGTTGCAGGAAAGAGTGGCAAAGCCGATGACAATCTGTTAGTTGTGAATCAGTCTGGTACAAAGGTTTTTGTTGACGATGACCCAACCGACCCGGGCAAGGCCGCCAAGGCCAAATTTGCCGTAGCAGGAAAGAGCGGCAAGGATGACGACAACTATCTGGTTGTGAACAAGGCCGGTACGCAGGTTTTTGTTGACGAGGCTGACGGCAAAGCAGCCAAAGCCAAGTTTGCTGTTGCAGGCAAAAGCGGAAAAGCCGATGGCAGTGTTGGCGACAACTATCTGGTTATCAACGACGAGGGAACCAAAGTGTTTGTTGACGGCGTTAATGGCCAAAAGGCCGCCAAAGCCAAATTTGCCGTGGCAAGTGTGCGCAATGGCAAGTCTGAAACAGCCGAAGATTTCTTCCTCATTAATAAAGACGGAACGAAGGTGTTTATTGACGAGGATACTCACAACAACAAAGCCGCCAAAGCCACTTTTGCTGTGGCAAGTGTGAAAAAAGGAAAGGACGGTCAAACAGCCAACCCCAACTATCTTATTGTTGACTCCGACAGCACACGTGTATATATTGAAGAGGATAGTAATGGAAAAGCCGCCAAGAGCGGTTTTGCAGTGGCTGGAAAGAGCGGTGGTAAAGACGGTGAGACGACACGAAACCTTTTCAATATCGACCTTGCCAAGAGCGCCGAAGTGCTCAATGGCGAGAACCGTGTTTACTGGTATCCTGCCGAAGAAAAGAACGCTTTTATGGCTGGCAATCTGAAGGTTGACAATGCTAACGATGTTGGTACCAACTCATTCAACGCCGGTTACCAAAACAAAGCCAGCGGCGACTTCTCGCAGGCATTTGGTTATAAATCGGAAGCCACGGGGGAGACATCAATAGCCATTGGTAACCAAGCCAAAGCCACGGGCAAAAGTTCATTTGCCTTTGGCGAGAATACAACAGCTGCAGGCGAAAGCTCGGTGGCCATTGGTGTTAACGCACAAACTGATTTAAATGCCAAAAATTCTTTTGTGTTTGGAGATTCGGCATTGGCAACCAAAGAGAATAGTTATGCATTGGGCTATAAAGCTAAGGCCAAAGGAAAGAACAGTTATGCGTTAGGTGAACTAGCAGAAGCAACGGGTTCAAACAGCTATGCTTTTGGTGGTGGGACAATAACATATACATTTAATAATTATGGCCAACTAATTAGAATTGACACGTTGTTACCTCCAAAAGCAACAAATGCATATAGTTATGCCTTTGGACCAGGATCGGTGGCATCTTCAAATTATGCATTTGCTTTAGGCAAAAGTGCAAAAGCCTCTGGATCTCGATCCACCGCAACAGGAGAAAACACAACCGCCAGCGGTGGTAATTCTACTGCAATGGGATTAAATACCACAGCCAGCGGTGGTAATTCTACCGCTATAGGCTATGGAACAACAGCTTCAGGGCAATCATCCACTTCAATGGGATATAAAACCACTGCCAGCGGGACTTATTCCACCGCAACAGGAGAAAACACAACCGCCAGCGCACCTGTTTCTACTGCTATGGGATTTAAAACCACTGCCAGCGGATACTATTCTGCTGCAAACGGCATTGGAACCACGGCAAAATCGTATGGTGAGTTTGTTGTTGGTAGTTTTAATACAGATTATACCGTTAGTCAATATGGGCATAATAATTATTCGTCTTCTGACAGGGTGTTTGTTATAGGAAATGGTGGTAGTGTGTCTTGGAACGCTACGACATCGACATATGATACGACAAGAAGCAATGCAATGGTTGTTTATAAGAGTGGCCAAACGGAATTTGGTGGTATTGTGAAACCTATGACCACTAATAAATATAATTTAGGAAATTCAGCCGTATTTTGGAAAACGGTATACGCTACTGGTGGCGTTCAAACAACCTCCGACCAATGCCTGAAAACCAACATTAAACCGCTTGAACGTGCGCTGGATAAAGTGCTGACGCTAAATGGTGTAACGTACAATTGGCGAGTTGCAGAGTTCCCCGAAAAGAATTTCGACAGCGACCGACACGTGGGCGTTCTGGCGCAAGAGCTTGAGGCAGTCTTGCCTGAGGCAGTCCAAACTGGTGAGGATGGCTACAAATCAGTCAACTATGCAGGAATAACCCCATTGCTAATCGAAGCCATCAAAGAGCAGCAGCAGATAATAACCACCCTGCAAAGCGAGAAAGACGCGCAGCAGAAGGAGATTGAAGAACTGAAAGCGCAAATGAAGGAGATTTTGGAGAAATTGAAATAATGTAGGGATGTGGCGTGCCGCGTCCGCAACGTATAAAAAAGGTTCCAACCATACGGTTGGAACCTTTTTTAATGCGTTTTTATGGCGGATGTTCGGGCAATAGGCAACATTTTCTTGCATTTTATTTTAGCTTTGTAATAATCAAAAACAATTAATACGAAAAACAATACAAATCTAAAACATTGAAAATATGGGACTTTTCGATAAGCTGAAAGCAAAATTCAATTTCGGAATGGGTGTGGCCTTCGAAATGGGAAAAGGCACCGAGCCCGATTTTGGCGAGGCCGTCAAATTCTACACCAAGGCTGCCGAAGCGGGCTACACTGACGCGCAACATAACCTGGGATTGTGTTATTTGAACGGGAAGGGCGTGGCGCAGGATTATGCCAAAGCCGCAGAATGGTTTGCCAAAGCGGCGAAGCAAGGGCACGGCGGTGCGCAGCATAATCTGGCCATTTGTTATCTGAACGGATATGGTGTTGCACAGGACTTTGAAAAAGCCGCTGAATGGTACGCCAAAGCCGCAGAACAAAACCTTGCCCTTGCACAATTATGCTTGGGTTCATGCTATGAAAGCGGCAAGGGAGTGGCGCAAGATTACGCAAAAGCCGCCGAATGGTATGCCAAAGCGGCAAAGCAAGGGAACGCAACCGCTCAAGGTCGTTTGGGCTGTTTATACGAATTTGGGCAAGGAGTGGCACAGGATTTAAAGAAAGCCAACGAATGGTACACCAAAGCGGCGGAGCAGGGAGATGTACAGGCTAATTACAGCCTTGGTGTCAACTACGAATTTGGAAAAGGCGTTGAGAAGAACCTTGAAAAAGCCGTTGAGTATTACACTAAAGCGGCGGAGCAAGGTCATGCGGCAGCGCAAAACAACTTGGGAAGCTGTTATGCTGACGCAAAAGGTGTGGCCAAAGACTATTCGAAAGCTGTCGAATGGTTTACCAAGTCGGCTGAACAAGGTTCCTCTAGCGCGCAATGTAATTTAGCCTGCTGTTATGAGTTCGGAAACGGCGTTGAGCAGGATTACACAAAAGCCGCCGAGTGGTACCAGAAAGCCGCCGAACAGGGATTTGACGCAGCGAAAGAAAAACTGGAATTATTCCAAAAAACAGGAACTGGTGTGCCCATGAATGTCGATTTGCTGACCAAAGCCGCTAATGAAGGCGATGCGGCGGCGCAATGCAACCTGGGTTATTGCTACAAGACCGGCAATGGTGTGAAGCAGGATTACGCGAAAGCCGTTGAATGGCTCACCAAGGCGGTCAACCAAGGCGAACCAATTGCTCAATACAATCTGGCCATTTGCTATGCCAAGGGACAAGGCGTTGAAAAGAATTTCGAATTTGCCACCCGACTGCTCGAAATGTCAGCCCAACAAGGTTATGAACAGGCAATAAAGACCTTACAAGATGTGTTCGATGGTTTTCTGAAAAGAGCCGGGCAGGGCGACGCCCACGCGCAGTGCGTTGTTGGCGACTGCTACCGAAAAGGCAGCGGTGTGGAGCAGGATTATCAGAAAGCCGTTGAGTGGTACACCAAATCGGCTGAGCGAGGTAACGCCGAGGCTTACAATCAGTTAGCCGACTGCTATTTGAACGGATTGGGCGTTGAGAAGAATAATGAGAAAGCAATTGAGCTGTTTGCCAAATCAGCCGAACAAGGAAATGTTGAAGGACAATACCGTTTGGGATATCACTATAGGATGGGTGAAATTGTCGCGCAAGACTTAGAAAAAGCAATTGAATGGCTCACCAAAGCCGCCGAACAAGGACACGTAACCGCACAATCCATTCTGGGAGGGCTTTATGAATACGGAGATGGTACTGCAAAAGATTATAAAAAAGCCATTGAATGGTACGCCAAAGCCGCTGAACAAGGAGATTTTTTAGCAAAATGCGATTTCGAACGTTTGTCTAAAGAGGTATCGGAACAAGAGGCGCAAGCCAAATCAGCCGAGCAAGGCGATGCCGAAGCGCAATACCAAATGGGCTATAAATACTACATCGGGGTGGATGTTGAAGAAGATTTGGACAAAGCCGTTGAGTGGTTCACCAAAGCTGCCGAGCAAGGACATTTGGAGGCACAAAAGCTATTAGGACTAATATACATCAACAAAGACTATGCGGGGCACGATTTTGCAAAAGCTATTAAATGGTACTCCAAGGCGGCGGTGCAAGGCAATGTCGATGCAATATATTCTCTGGGGTTAGTTTATTCGTTCGAAGGTACCGAGGTGTTCGATAATGAAAAATCAATCGAGTGGCTTACTAAGGCTGCCGAGCTGGGAAACGATGCAGCACAATGCGTTTTAGGCGATAATTATGCCGAGGGATACGGTGTGGAGCAGGATTACGGAAAAGCTCTTGAATGGTACACCAAAGCCGCCGAGCAGGATAATTTTAACGCACAATACAGCATTGCCTATCTTTATGAGAACGGATTAGGCGTGGAGCAGGATTTTAAGAAAGCCATTGAATGGTACACTAAGGCTGCCGAGCTTGACTTTACTAACGCTCAAGTTAAATTGGGTTTCTCCTATGACCAAGGAGAATGTGGCGTTGAGCAGAATTACGAGAAGGCTGTGGAGTGGTACACACGTGCTGCTGAATATGAAAACGAAATCGCGCAATTGTGTTTGGGAATGTGCTACGAACAGGGCCACGGCGTTGCGAAGGACTTTGAAAAAGCATTTGAACTCTATTCCAAATCGGCGGAGCAGGACAATGCTGATGCACAAACGCGTTTGGGGCTCTGTTATCAACTCGGACAAGGTGTCGAAAAGAATTACGAGAAGGCTCTTGAATGTTATTTAAAAGCCGTTGAGCAAGGAAACGACCCGTACGCCATGTCTGGCATCGCCATTCTATACAAAAACGGAAAAGGTGTTGACCGCGATTATGAGAAAGCCTTCGAATGGTTCTCGAAAGCCGCCGAGCAGGACGAGTATACATCACAGTTCAATGTCGGGCTGTGCTATGAGAAAGGCTACGGCGTTGCTGTTGACCGCGACGAAGCCTTCCGCTGGTACGAAAAAGCCGCCGAACAGGGGCATAAAGGCGCACAAAAGAAATTAGAACAACGATAATAAATGTAGGGACGCGATTAATCGCGTCCTTATAACAATTTTATAACCAGAATTTTACACGCAACATTCCTTCAGCACGTCTTTCGCCTCCGGTCCGCAATTCATCACAAGGTCGATGATTGAGAGATTGGGAATGAAACCGAAACGCTCGTCGAAAACCTGCGTGTAAGGTTGCGCCACAAAATACTCATCGGGCGCTTGGTGCGATGTTTTGGGATGTATT
This sequence comes from Salinivirgaceae bacterium, assembly GCA_017557605.1. Taxonomy (GTDB): domain Bacteria; phylum Bacteroidota; class Bacteroidia; order Bacteroidales; family SZUA-534; genus RUG13583. The sequence continues at coordinate 27,312 of JAFYYJ010000056.1, read as the reverse complement.
GTGTTGCGATAGTCGGGGCAGTCGGGCGTGCGGACGTAATCATCGGTCAGAAGCGTGTTATCGGGCATTTTCAGCCATTTTAAGCACACTTCGAGTATTGCACGGTTATAGTCAAGCAAATAATCAAAACGCTGCGTGTAGAACGGCTCAATATCGTCGACATAATAGTCGAAATAGGGCGACGACTTGTAGAGCGAACGGATTGTATAGAAATGGTTCTTCTGCCACGGCGTGTTGTACGATATGCGGATGTCGCGCGTCATCGGGTTGTGCGTATCGCCCTTCAAAATAGGCACTTGCAGCGTTTGGACGCAGTTGGGGCCATAGAGCGCACAGCGGTTGCGGTAGCTCTGTTTTGGGAAGGTCTCAAATTGCTCTATCAGCACTTGCCGGTGGCTGACAATCTTTGTAAACCACTGAACAGGCGGCCAATAGGCGGTGCTTAATATGCAAATGTCGTTATCTGTCATTTTTGATGCTTATATTATCGTCGTCGTTTCCAACAGCAAATAAACTAACTTTTTTATTCTATAATTGTTGTAAAGGAATGATAATGGCTTATTTTTGCAGCCGCAAAAGCGAACTATGGTTCCGTAGCTCAGCTGGATAGAGCAACAGCCTTCTAAGCTGTGGGTCTTGGGTTCGAATCCCAACGGAATCACCATAAAAAATCCCCGGTACCATTGGCATCGGGGATTTTTCGTTACTAATTCTATAATCCTCAATTATTTCTTATCAATAGGAGTGTAGCGGCCGCTCAGGTGCATCAAGGCAAACAGGTTGAGCAGACCGTCGTAGTATGCGTCGAAGTATCCGTCTTCGTATGGTTCGTGCTTCGAGTTCCAAAGTTCATCGATAAAGTCGCGGCTGTTGCGCAGCGGCTGTGTCAGCGACACGGCGGCAACAGTGCCCACAAGACCGATAGAGTGGCGCAGAGCCTTGTATCCGCCGGCAGCGGCAATGTTCTCAACCGGTGTGCCGTCGAGGTTGTACTGGTCTACAAAAGTGCTTACGCCCTGGCTGCGGAAGAACGACTGAATGCGGTATCCGTAGTCGAACTGCCAGTCGGCGTCGGCGCCGCTCCATGTGTAGTCAAGAGCGATGTTCATTGGCACGCGCCACGAGTCGAAGCGGAATTTTGCGCCCCAGTCGCCGCGCATCATCGGTGCCATAACCGAGCCGTCGTAGTTCGAATAGTCAGGATTGAGGCCGGTTATTGAGTCGCAAGCCTTGTGCAGATACTCGCGCGATTTGCGGGCACATTCCATCCAGAAGTCGGAGCGGCCGTCTTCAGCGTATTTAGCCCAAATCTCGTAGAATGCCGGAATGTGATACGACGGGTCAGTGTAGCCTGCGCCAAAGCCATCGGGCACAAAAGTTATCAGCATCTCTTTTGTGTTGATAAGGTTCAGAATCTCAGGTTCGGGGAATTTCATGCCGGGGCGGAAGGCTGGCATCTGCGGAGCCTCGCCTGGCTTGTGTTGCGGGCCTTCGCCTGGTTTACGGTCTGGTTTCTGACCGTCAGGCTTTTGGCCGTCGGCATTTTGCGGCGGACGCTGTCCAAACGGGCGGAATCCCGGATTCTCGTTATAGCCTTTGTGCGAGAACATTGCGTTCAGAATGCGCTGTGCCTCACCTAAATAATTGAATTCGCCATCGTTGCCCCACTGGTTCGATGCCAAGATAAGCGATGTGATGAAATACAACTCGCCGTCAGATGCTGAGCCGGAAGAGTTCTGTTCGCCGGTTATCTTGCAGCTCCAGGCAAAATAAGCCTCGCGCGGTCCACTCTGATGCTGCATATATTTCTTTGTCCAACGCCATAACTTGTTGAACATCTCTTGCTTATCCCATTGTACGGCAATCATCAGACCGTAGCTCATGCCTTCGGTGCGCACATCGTTGTTCTTGATGTCGGAGATGTAGGCCATCGAGTCTTCAACCTCAAAATAGATTTTATTCTCGCCTTCGAACAGATTGTAGAAAGTCTCGTTCAACTTGGCGTCGATTTGTTCCTGAGTGTAGCCTGCCTCAAGAAGCATATTGCGGCACTGTCCGGGTTGCGGTTTCAGCGCCGGGTCCGATGTCGGGTTCACCTTGTTGCATGCAGTCGCCATCAAGGTCAGAGCACATGCCATAATAATGTTCGATTTATTCATATTAATGTGATTTAATTCGCTCGCTAATATCCTACAAAAAAGTTTCAATTCATTTTCTGATAGACGAAACACGATGTTTTTCTCAATAAAATTGGATTTTTTATCGGTTAGCGATGCTGCTAATTAATGCCGATTTTTAGTTTGTGCCGTCAGTTTCCGATTTTGGTTTCCGATTTTTGTTTACGTTTACGTATTCAGTTTATGTATTTAAACCGATAATGTAAATCGATTGTAATATTATGGCAGACAATTATTTAGAGCGACATTATGAGGAGTACGAGGCTAAAAAGGCCGCGTGGGAGAAGGCCAAGAAACTTGGCAAATACAAACCGAAGAAAGCCGCACCGCCACATCCGAATAATCAAAAATCAATAATCGAAAATCAAAAATAAAATGAACTCAGCTTTATTAAAATCGCGCTTGATAGCGATGAACTTCCTGATTTTTGCCGTTTGGGGCGCTTATCTCTGCTCGCTGGGCATCTATCTGGGCAGAGTGGGAATGGGGCCGCAAATAGGCTCGTTTTTTGCCATTCAGGGCATAGTATCGCTTTTTATGCCGGCACTCATCGGCATTGTGGCCGACAAATGGATTCCGGCGCAGAAACTTCTGGGCATCTGTAACGCTCTGGCGGCATTGTTTATGGCTTTGGCCGGATACATGGGGCTTCGCTACGGCGACAGTGTCACTTTTGCGCAGCTGTTCCCGTTCTATGCCGTCAGCGTGGCGTTTTTTATGCCGACAATCGCACTAGGTAACTCGGTGTCGTACAATGCTTTGACACGTGCCGGACTCGACACTGTGCGCGATTTTCCGCCCATTCGTGTCTTCGGCACAATCGGCTTCATCATCTCAATGTGGATTGTCGACCTTACAGGCTTCAAAAACAACTACATGCAGATGTTTGTGTCGGCAATATGGGGTGGGGTGCTGGCTGTTTATTCGTTCACACTGCCCGCTTGCCCGGTCAATGGCGGCAAGTCGTCGGCTTCGATAGTAGAGGCGCTCGGACTGCGCGCGTTCACACTTTTCAAACAGAAGAAGATGTGCCTTTTCTTCATCTTCTCGTTCCTGTTGGGCATGTGCTTGCAGGTAACTAACGGATTTGCAGGCACTTTCCTTGGCGATTTCGGCAAAAATCCGGTTTATGCCGACTCGTTTGCCGTAAAGCACAACATTATGCTGAGCTCGTTGTCGCAGATATCAGAGACGCTTTGTATCTTACTGATACCGTTCTTTTTAAAACGCTTCGGCATTAAGAAGGTGATGCTCATATCGATGCTTGCATGGGTGTTCCGTTTCGGTTTCTTCGGCCTTGGTAACCCGTCCGACGGCGTCTGGTTGTTCATCCTTTCGATGATTGTATATGGCGTGGCATTCGATTTCTTCAACATCAGCGGCTCTCTTTTCGTCGATAGAAACACCGACGAAGGCATCCGCTCGAGCGCGCAGGGCGTGTTTATGATGATGACAAACGGACTTGGAGCCACCATTGGTTCTTATTGCGCCAGCGCGGTTGTCAATCATTTCGTCTATCAGCCGTCAGCCGCCAATCAGCAGTTCGATGTCATGGCAGGTTGGTCAACAGCATGGTACATTTTTGCCGGATTTGCGCTTGTTGTGGCTGTCGTTTTTGCCATAACATTCGATTATAAACATGAAGAAGAACGATAACTAAAACGAAAACACTGACACTAACACTGACACTGACACTAAACATTACTCATTACTCATTACTCATTAATCATTAATCATTAAACATTAATCATTAAACACTAAACTTTTAACTTCTAACCTTTTACATCTAAACACTTAACTTTAAACTTCAACTATGAAACTATCTGTTGGAATTGATATAGGCGGCACAAACACAGCTTTCGGTCTTGTCGATGAGAATGGCAAAATATATGCGCAAGGTTCAGTTAAAACCCAGACACACGAGAAGGTTGAAGACTATGCGAATGAGGTGTTCCGGCAAATCATGCGGGCTGCTGCGCAGATTACGGAGAAGCCCTGTGATATAGTGGGAGTGGGCATTGGCGCACCAAACGGCAACTATTACAACGGCTGCATCGAGAATGCGGCAAATCTGCGTTGGAAGGGCAAGGTTGAGATTGCCGCAATGTTCAAAAAACTGTTCGGAAAGCCTGTTTTTCTGACCAACGACGCTAACGCCGCCGCCATTGGCGAAATGGTTTACGGAGCCGCCAAAGGCATGAAAAACTTCATCGAGATAACGCTTGGAACCGGGCTTGGCAGCGGCATTGTTGTCAACGGCCAACTGCTTTACGGGCACGACGGTTTTGCCGGCGAGGTGGGCCATATTATTGTCAAACCTGACGGTCGCGATTGTGGCTGTGGACGCAAAGGCTGCCTTGAGACCTACGTTTCGGCAACTGGTGTGGTTCGTACAGCCACCGAGCTGCTTGCCACGCGCAATATCGACAGCGAGCTTCGCCGCATTCCCAACAGCGAACTGACAGCGCTTATGGTGTCACAGGCTGCAGGCCGTGGCGATGCTATTGCCAGTGAAGTGTTTGAGTGCACCGGCGCCGTTTTAGGACGCGCCTTAGCCGATGTTACAACCATTACCAGCCCCGAGGCGTTCATCATTTTTGGCGGCCTTGCTAAAGCCGGCGATATCCTGCTTGAGCCAACGCGCCGCCACATGGAGCAAAATATGCTTAATATGTTCAAAAACAAAGTGAAAATTATTCCCTCGCAACTAAGCGACGATGCCGCCATTCTCGGCGCTAGCGCGCTTGTGTGGAATGAACTGAGTGATAAGTGATAAGAACGAAAACGATAACACTAACACTAACGCTAACGAAAACACTAACGCTGACACTGAACTTCTAAACATCTAAACCTTAAACTTTTAAACTCCCCACTAAACACTAAACACTAAACACTAATCATTAATCATTAATCATTAAACATTAACCACTAAACTTTTAACTATTAAACTTTCAACTTTAAACTTTTCCCATGAAACTAAAACTCTGGATTCAGGCTGCGCGGTTGCGGACATTGCCGCTTTCGGTTTCGGGCATTATTGTGGGCTCGGCATTGGCTTTCAGCAGTGTCGGTTTCAATACTCTGCTGTTCGGTCTTCTGATGCTGACAACCATTTTGCTGCAAGTGTTGAGCAATTTTGCCAACGATGTGGGCGACTATGAGCATGGCACCGACAACGCCGAGCGCGTGGGGCCGCAGCGTGGATTGCAGTCGGGCGGATTGACGCTTAAGGAGATGAAATACGGGGTTACAGCCGCTGCTGTTTTTGCTTTTCTGTCGGGAGTGGCTATGCTTTACACAGCTTTCGGCCTCAATGTCAACTTCTGGGCTTTTCTAGCTTTTGGAATCCTCACAATCATTGCGGCGCTGCGCTATACCATGGGCCGCAACCCATACGGCTATCGCGGCCTTGGCGATGTCATGGTGCTTGTATTTTTTGGTTGGGCAACTACTATTGGCTCGTATTATATTATCTGTCAGCAGATTACGTGGCAAATACTGGTTCTTGGCTTCGGCATCGGTTTCCTGTCAATGGGAGTGCTGAATATCAACAATATGCGCGATGCTGAGACAGATGCCAAGACCGGCAAACGGACCATTATTGTCAAGTTGGGAGTGAAGTTCGGACAATTTTATCATCTGGCATTGTGCGTGTTAGGCGTATCGGCTTTTGTTGTTTTCATTTTAGCCGACAAAAAACCGATTCAGCTCTTATGGATTCTGCTGCCGTCGGTTCTGCTGCTGATGCACGGCATACGCATTTTCATCTGCACCAATGTCAAAACTATCGACCCCGAACTGAAAAAACTATCGCTGTCCACACTGCTGATGGCGGTTTTGTTTGGCTTGTGTGTTGTTTTAGGCTAAGCAGGAATATAATTTCCGAATAGTTTTCATTTTTGTTCTACATTTTTAATTGATTATAAATCATTTTTTATTACTTTTCGCAACTTTTTGATTATGCGTAGCACAAAAACAAATATTGCGATTTTCTTTTGTCATGCCGAACTCGTTTCAGCATCTCTACCATATGGAAAAGATTCCGACCTGCGTCGGAATGACGTCTATTGTCATGCCGAACTTGTTTCGGCATCTCTGTCCAAAGGAAAATATTCCGTCCCGATGGTTATCGGGATTCATTAGAATGACATTCGCAGTCATGCTGAATTTATTTCAGCATCTCTACCATATGGAAAAGATTCCGACCTGCGTCGGAATGACATTTATAGTCATGCTGAACTCGTTTCAGCATCTCTGCCATATGGTGAAGGTTCCGTCCCGATGGTTATCGGGATGCGTCGGAATGACAGGTTTTGTTGTACGGACGCGATTAATCGCGTCCCTACGGGAACCATTGAATAACTTAAAACTTCGGAAACTTAAAACTAAATATAACTGATATGAGAACTTTTAAAAAACTTTTTGTAGCCGCTGCAACTCTATTTGCAGCAACAGTAACAATGGCCCAGAACGGCTTTAACTACCAGGCGGTTATCCGTGATGCCGACGGCAACCTTTTGGCAGGGCAGGAGATAGCGCTTCGTATAACGCTGCTCAACAGCAGCGGTTCGCTCTATCAGGAGCGTCAGGTGGTAACCAGCAACGCCTACGGCGTGGTTTCGATTGTGGTTGGCGGCCCCAATGCTCAAGTTCTTAGCGGCTATTTCGACAAGATTGACTGGAGTGCCGGCAACATCAGTATGAAGACCGAGTTTGACCCCGAGGGCGGTGAAGCGTACACCGAGATAGGCACAACCCGGCTGCAATCGGTACCGATGGCCGAATACGCCAAGACAACCAGCGCAGTTGAAAATCCGAAAAACATTAAGATTCAAGCCACAAACGAGACAGGAGAAGAAGACGCTCTGTTTGAGGTGAAAGACAAAGATGGAAATGTGGTGTTCGCCGTATATAACGACGGTGTCCGCGTCTATGTTGACGATACTGACCCTAACGGCGGCGGCAAGGCTGCCAAAAGCGGTTTCGCAGTGGCAGGACGTTCGGGAAAAACCGGCGAGGGTAACACCTATTTTTCGGTAAACGACCAAGGAACACAGGTTTTCGTTGACGATGAGAGCGATGGCAAAGCCGCAAAAGCAAAATTTGCCGTGGCAAGTGTCGGTAAGAACAAAGCCGGCGAGAGTCTTGTTGATAACTATCTGGTTGTCAACAAGCAGGGAACAAAGGTTTACGTTGACGGCGATGACAACACCGGCGACAAAGCCGCAAAAGCCACTTTCGCCGTGGCAAGCGTGAAAAAAGGAAAGACTGACATTGATAATGTGCTAGTAATCAACGAGGAAGGAACCAAGGTTTTTGTCGATGATGAGAGCGACGGCAAAGCCGCAAAAGCAAAATTTGCCGTGGCAAGTGTGGGTAAAAACAAAGACGGCGAGAGTTCTGTCGACAACTATCTGGTTGTCAACAAGCAAGGAACAAAGGTTTATGTTGACGGCGATGAGGTTACCGGCGACAAAGCCGCCAAAGCCACATTCGCCGTGGCAAGCGTGAAAAAAGGAAAAACAGATATTGATAACGTACTTGTAATCAACGAGGAAGGAACAAAAGTTTTTGTTGACGAGGCCGACGGCAAAGCTGCCAAAGCTACATTCGCCGTAGCCGGCAAAAGCGGCAAAGGTGTTGCCGACAACTATTTTGTAATCAACGACGAGGGAACCAAAGTATATGTTGATGGTGTTAATGGCCAGAAAGCCGCCAAAGCCACATTCGCTGTGGCAAGCGTGCGCAACGGCAAGGCCGAGACAGCCGAAGATTTCTTCCTCGTTAACAAAGACGGAACCAAGGTGTTTATTGACGAGGAAACGCATAATAACAAAGCAGCCAAAGCCACTTTTGCTGTTGCAAGTGTGAAAAAAAGCAAAGACGGTGACGACAAAGCTGACGTCAATCCCAACTATCTGGTTATTGACTCCGACAGCGCCCGTGTCTATATCGACAACACCAACGGCAAGGCAGCCAAGAGCGGATTTGCCGTGGCCGGAAAGAGTGGCGGCAAAGGCAGCAATGTTGATATGCTGAAAGTTACAAAAGACAGCACCCGCGTGTATGTTGAAAGTGGTGCCAAGGGCGACAAGAACGGTTTTGGCGTTGAAGGCAAAGAGGGCGAAGGAAAAGCCGCAGCAGGCAATAACGGCTTTGCCGTATCGGAGAAAGGCGCAAGCGGCAACGCTGGCTATATGAATATTACAGCCGATAACTTCTTTGCAGGTTACGATGCAGGTAAGAAAACCACCGGCACAGGTGTTAACAACACCTTTGTTGGTAACTATGCTGGTGTTGCAAACACCACTGGCAAGGACAACGTGTTTATGGGTAAAGACGCTGGACATACAAATACAACAAGCCAGAACAACGTGTTCATTGGCAACGAGGCTGGATATACTACAAACGGAGGTTCGGGAACAGTGCAGATTTACAATCCTTTGATATCTGGGAACGAAACTTTCCCTCTTGGTTCAAACAATGTTTTCCTTGGCAATAAGGCAGGTCGCAGTAATACAACAGGTTACAACAACGTTTTTCTTGGCAATTTTGCTGGAGGAAATAACACAGAAGCTCACGATAACGTGTTTTTGGGCTACGGCAGTGGTGCTGTGAATACTAAAGGTAATAACAACGTGTTCCTTGGTAATTATGCCGGACGATGGAACTCAACAGGTTACAACAACGTGTTTATCGGCTATCAAACAGGTGTGTGGAATCAAACAAGCTACAATAACGTATTTTTAGGCAACCAGTCAGGTTTCAACAATACAGGTAGCAGCAATATTTTAATAGGTTATCAGACTGGTTTCAAAAAAACTAGCGGAGATAATAATGTTATAATGGGCACACAGGCGGGTTACTACAATACATCAGGAGCAGACAATGTTGTACTTGGTTCGAGCGCTGCTTATAATGCCAAAAGCATGACGCGCACCGTTGCCATAGGTAAGGAGGCAGGCAAAGGTGATGCAACAAATACCACTTCAACCGACGACATCTTCCTTGGTTATCAAGCTGGTTACAGCAACACCTTAGGTAAAAACAACGTCTTCCTGGGCAACAAGGCTGGTTACTCTAACACTGGAGCTAGCACTTCAACCACAATAACCAATCCGCGCACAAATGCCAACGAAACCCTTTACACCGGCTCCAACAACGTGTTCTTGGGTAATGAGGCAGGCTACAGCAACACATCGGGCTACAACAACGTCTTCCTGGGCAATTATGCTGGTGTCAATAATACTGAGGCCAGCAACAACGTGTTTGTAGGTTACGAGACTGGTGTGAATAATGGTGGTGACGACAACGTGTTTATGGGAAATAAGGCTGGTTATTCAAACAATGAAGGTGATGATAACGTGTTTATTGGTAACAGTGCCGGACAAAGAAATGAAAATGGTCTTGAGAATGTCTACATTGGTAAAGAAGCATCTGCGAACAATGAGGATGGATATGGTAATGTTGCTATAGGCTATCAGGCAGGATATTGGGATCAAGGTTCAAAAAACATACATATAGGATATCAAGCTGGTGCTGCAATGAACGCCGATGAATATAATGATGGCATAAACAATGTGTTTATTGGATACCAGACAGGCTATAAAAATTATGAAGGTAATAATAATGTGTTTTTGGGTAACCAAACAGGTTACAGCAACATCTCGGGCGCCGACAATGTCTTCCTGGGAACAAGCGCGGGTAACGCCAACACCACTGGTGGCAGCAACGTCTTCCTTGGTAACGAAGCAGGAAAAGCCAACACCTCAGCATCAAACAACGTATTCCTGGGCACCTATGCCGGTTTCACCAACACAACAAGTACGAACAACGTATTCTTAGGTAATAAAGCCGGTTACAGCACAAACGGCGGAACAGCAACAGTAACGACGTGGAATCCGACATCTGGAGCCAACGAATCAATTGCAAAAGGCTCAAACAACGTGTATTTGGGTAACAGCGCAGGTTATACCAACCAAACAAGTATCAACAACGTGTTTATAGGTAACAACGCTGGTTACAAAACCAACGGTGCAACAGGCACTGTAACTATTTTTAATCCTTTATCCGGGACAAGCGGAGCCAACGAAACCGTTCCGAAAGGCTCAAACAACGTATTCCTTGGCAACAACACAGGTTATAACAACACTACAGGTTACAACAACGTATTCCTTGGTAACTATGCGGGTGCGAAAAACACAACTGCAAAAAACAATGTGTTCTTGGGTTACAGTGCGGGTGCTAAAAATGACGAGGGCGACAACAACGTCTTCTTGGGCAACAATGCAGGTTACACCAATGCCAAAGGTGAAAACAACGTGTTTGTTGGTTATATGGCCGGATATTCTAACAAGGGAACAGGAACCGCAACAGTATGGTCACCAAAACCAGACGGCGAACTTGGCAACGCCAATATCAATTGGGGCTCAAGTGTTACTGGCAAGGATGGTTCTTATAACATTTTCCTAGGTAATATGGCCGGCTATTCGAATACAACAGGTATAAACAATATGGCATTAGGATATAATGCCGGTCATAACAATAAAACAGGCGTAAGCAATGTGCTTGTCGGCAATCATGCAGGTTATAATGTCACAAAAAACGGCAACACATTTGTTGGTGATAATGCGGGCGCACAAGCCACTAATTCGGAAAAATCTGTATATATAGGAGAAAATGCTGGCGCATTTTCTTCAGGTGGCAGTAATAACGTGAGCATTGGTGTGAACACGGGTGCAACATTAACGGGAAGTCAGAATACCATAATAGGTAGCGGTGCCGCTTGGCTTATGACAAAAGGTGATGCCAACATAATCTTGGGCATGGAGGCAGGAAAATCGATGGTAGGCCCGGGCAATACGGCAAACATTATTATCGGTGCTAACACATATATTGATACTAAAAGCAACGGATACTCCATGAATAATATAATACTTGGTACTGAGGCACACGCTTTTCCAGTAAATGGAGATTGTGATAACAATATTGTGATTGGATATAATGCCAGTGCCAGCGGAAGTAATAAAATAGCTATTGGCAGTATTGGTACCGGCAGCAATCAGCGTCCTTTTATAGATGGTGATATGGGAGCACAGACCATAAAGTTTGACGCCAATTTGTTGCCATATACTACAACAAATAATTTGGGTAGCTCCAATAATAGGTGGGGCAATACGTACACGCATGCTCTTAATGTTGATGATAGTGGTAACGATGGAAATGGTGTTACAAGTAACCTGGTACCATCTAATTTCCAGAAAACATTGGGCACAAACGCCAAACCATGGTATTTTACATACACAAGCAATTTAGTTGTTTCCGGAACCGTGGCCAGTTCACTGGTTCCATCATCAGGAAGACCATATAGAGATTTAGGTTCAAGTGATACAAGATGGGGCAACCTGTATGCTATGTATATTAATACAAATTACGTAACATCTTCACTAACCCCAAGTTCCGACGACTCTTACGATTTGGGTAGTTCTAGTTACCGATGGAAAAACTTGTATACAGAATATGGTGTTTTCGGAACAGCAACCGAATCTTGGCCTGACCAATCTAATTTATTTGTAAAGGGTACAAGAACCACATCGCTAGCAGCTGGAATATACTCAACGTGCTCTTCGGGAACTACTAATTATGGTATTCGAGGTTTTGCAGCCGGTAGTAAAGATAATTATGGCGTTTATGGAAGTGCAAAACGTTCGGGTACAGATGGAATGTCTTATGGAGTTTATGGTACATATTCGCGTTCAACACAAGCGGAATTGCTAAAATGTTGGGCGGTGTATGCTGATGGAAGGGCTGGTGGTACTTTCGAATGGAGTGCCTCAAGCGACGCGCGTTTGAAGAAAGATGTGCATACGCTAACAGGTGCATTGGACAAAGTGCTTAAGCTGCGCGGTGTGTCGTTCTACTGGAAGAACCCCGAGGAGATGGCCGCACTTAAAGGCGTTCCGGCAGATAGCCTTAATTATGGCTATGATGAAGAGAAGCACATTGGTGTCATAGCACAAGAGCTGGAGGCAGAGTACCCCGAGTTGGTCAGCACCGATGGCAATGGCTTCAAATCAGTTAAGTACGGAACATTGGCACCAATCTTAATTGAGGCCATGAAAGAGCTGAAGGCGGAGAAAGACGCATTGGAGACAACAGTAGCCACCCAGCAGAAAAAGAACGAGGAGTTGGAAGCAAAAGTTGAGAAATTAGAGAAGCTGGTTGAGGAGTTGCTGAAGAAACAATAACAATTGTACATGCGCGATTAATCGCATCTGCATGGTTATAGGCCAAAGGCCGCAACTGCAAAGTTGCGGCCTTTTTTATTAATACTTGTCTTGGAAATTGCGTTTTTTGTCATGCTGAACTTGCTTCAGCATCTCTGCAAAATTGAAAAGATTCCGACATCCGTCGGAATGACAATGACAGTCATGCTGAATTTACCCCGATGGTTATCGGACCACATCTTTGCCAATAACATAAGATTCCGACATCCGTCGGAATGACAAAATTCCAACCGTCAAACAACCATTCTTCTACGTGTCTCACGTATCCAAACAAATTTCTCGAAAAATTCTTTTGCCAAACGTTCACCATTACAAATTCCTATTACTTTTGCGCCGTTAAAAACAGAAAACAATGTTGAACACTGCATCTTACTTCGCTTATTATTTCTTTTACTACTTCAGTAATTGAGGCGGGGTGATGTTCGTGTAAATGATAATGAATACAGGCCCCGCGTTTTGCGGGGCTTTTTTTTTGAAAATGAATATGAAAATTGCAATTCAAGGAGTGAACGGAGCCTTCCACGAAATAGCCGCAAGGCAGTATTTCGGCGCCGATATTGAGACAGTCAATTGTGACCAATTCCGCGATTTGTTCCTGGCCGTTGAGGACGGCGAGGCCGACTTCGGCATTGTGGCCATCGAGAACACCATTGCGGGCAGCATTCTGGAGAACTACCTGTTGCTGAAAAAGTCGAAACTGAAGGTGATTGGCGAGCTCAACCTGCACATCACGCAGAACTTGCTGGCCCTGCCTGGCACGCGGATTGAGGACATCACCGAAATCTACTCGCACCCCATTGCCATTCAGCAGAGCAAGGATTTTTTGGACAACTACCCGAAAATCAAGGCGATAAATTGGTCCGATACGGCATCGGCGGCAAAGAAGGTTGCCGACGAGCATCTGATGCACACCGCCGCCATTGCAAGCGAGTATGCTGCCGAACTGTATGGTTTACAGATAATTGCCGCGCAGATTCAGACGCACAAGAAGAATTTCACCCGCTTTCTGGCCATCAGCCGTTCGGCTGTTGACGCGCCCGACAACAACAAGGCTTCCATCTGTTTCGAACTGACGCATCAGCCTGGCTCGCTTGTCGACGTGCTGGCCGAGTTCAAGAACAACAACATTAACCTGACCAAGATTCAGTCGCTGCCAATCATCGGAAGCCCGTTCCAATACTCGTTCTATGTGGATTTGGAGTGGAGCGACCGCCGCAATTTCGACCGTGCCATCAGCCGCGTGCTCACTCTGGTCTCAAATTTGTCGGTTTTGGGCGAATATCGCGGAGCGAAAATTGAAAATTGAAAGTTGAAAATTAAAAATGAACAATTAAAAGGTGATAAGGCACAAGGCATAAGGCATAAGTGATTGAGAATGAAAAATGAAGAATGAAGAATGAAGAATGAAAAATGTATTCTGTGTAATCTGTGTCGTCTGTGCGAGAATCAAAAATCAAAAATTCAATAAATCAGTATAATCAATTAATCAATAAATAATTATGGTAGTAACAGTTATAGGATTAGGTTTGATTGGCGGCTCGACGGCCATCGACATTCGCCGCCACAAGTTCGCCGACCACATCATCGGTGTTGATAATGACCCGATTAACGCGTCGGGGGCGCAACACATCGGCATTGTCGACGAGATTTGCGAGTTTGAGGACGGTGTGCGCCGCGCCGATTTGATTCTGGTGGCCGTGCCCGTCAACGCAGCGCTCAAGGTGTTGCCTGCGGTGCTCGATATTATCAATGATAATCAGGTAGTTGCCGATATGTGTTCGGTAAAATCGAAGTTGGGCGATTGGGTGAAATACCACCCCAAACGTCAGCGCTACGTGGCATCGCACCCAATGGCGGGCACCGAATATTCGGGTCCGTGGGCGGCCAAGGCCAATATGTTCGAAGGCAAGGTGGCCATTTTGTGCGACACCGAGGAGAGCGACGTGGCCGCTGTCAGCCTTGTGCGCCGAATGTACGAGGCAATGAATATGCGCATCATCTATATGAACAGCGCCAACCACGACGTCCACACGGCTTACGTGTCGGCCATTTCGCACATCAGTTCGTTCGCGCTCGCGCTGACGGTTCTCGACAAGGAGAAGAACGAGAAGCACATTTTCGACCTTGCGTCGGGCGGTTTCGACTCGACGGTGCGTCTGGCCAAGAGTTCGGCGGCAATGTGGCAGCCCATTTTCGAGCAGAACAAAGACAACGTGCTCATCGTGCTCGACACCTATATCAAATATTTACAGGAGTTTAAGAAGAATCTGGAGGCCGACGACAACAAAGCCGTTTACGATATGATTGACCAAGCCAATAAGATTCGGAGGGTGTTGAAATAATTGAAAATTAAAAATTTAAAATTAAAAATTGATAATGAACACAAACGAAAGCCCGCTTGCAGAGTGGGGAATATTGAAAAACACAAAGCGTCCTGTGGTGATTGCAGGACCGTGCAGCGCCGAGACCGCCGACCAAGTGCTGGAGACGGCTCGCGGCCTGAAAGCGATTGGCATTGAGGTTTTCCGCGCAGGAATCTGGAAACCGCGCACCCGTCCGAACTCGTTCGAAGGCGTTGGTTCAGAGGGACTTGAGTGGCTGAAATTAGTTAAATCGGAGGTTGGAATGCTCACCGCCACCGAGGTTGCCAACGTCAAGCACGTTTACGAGGCCCTTCGCGCTGGAGTCGACATTCTGTGGATTGGCGCCCGCACATCGGCCAACCCGTTTGCTATGCAGGAGGTTGCCGACGCACTGAAAGGCGTTGATATTCCTGTATTTGTAAAGAATCCCGTCAACCCCGACGTCGAACTTTGGGTGGGCGCCGTTGAGCGCGTTTTGGGCGCAGGCTTGAAGAAAGTTGGCGTCATTCACCGCGGTTTCTCATCGTTCGAGAAGACGCGCTTCCGCAACGTTCCGCAGTGGCAGCTGCCCATCGAGTTTCGCCGCCGAATGCCTGGAATACCAATGATTTGCGACCCGTCGCACATTTCGGGCTGCACCGAGTTGCTGCAAGAGGTTTCGCAGAAGGCGCTCGACCTGAACTTCGACGGACTCATCATCGAGAGCCACCGCAATCCCGCCGAGGCGTGGAGCGACGCCAAGCAGCAAGTGACGCCCGCCGAGTTGGATAAGTTGCTGAAATCGTTGGTGTTGCGTGACGTTGAGGTTAGTCAGTCGCTGAAAGAGACTTTGGACGACCTTCGTCTGAAAATCGACAAGTACGACGACGACCTTCTGAAGACTCTCGACGCCCGTATGAAGATTGCCGAGCAGATTGGCCAATACAAGAAAGAGCACAATATCACCATTTTACAGCCGACTCGTTGGGACGAAATCATCAGCAAGATTGTGGCCAAAGGCGCCGAGCACAACTTGAGCGCGGAGTTCCTGTCCACCGTCTTCAAGGCCATTCACCAAGAGTCTATCAATAAGCAAAATAAGATAATGAATGGGGAGTGATTAACGGGGAGAGTTGAGAGTGTAAAGTGTAGAGGTTTAGAAGGTTGAGAAAAAAGAAAAACTAAACCATCCAAACAGCGAAGCGCTAAACACTAAACACTTACCCCTAAACTTCTAAACTTTTAATAATGAAAACCTTAACAATCCACGGGACGCAGGGCGATTCGCAGATTCTGATTGGCGAGAGTTTCCGCAATTTCAAGAAATATCTGCCGACGGAGCAGGTGGTTGTCATCACCGACACCAACGTTAACCGCCTGTATGGTAAGTATTTCGCCGATTATCCGATAATCGAAATCGGGTTGGGAGAGAAGTCGAAAACTTTGGCCACCATTTCCGACATCATCGGCCGAATGCTCGAACTGAAAATCGACCGCAAAGGCTTTGTGCTGGCGGTTGGCGGCGGCATTGTCACCGACGTGGCTGGATTTGCGGCGTCAATCTATCAGCGCGGCATTGCATTTGGCTTTATATCAGGCACTTTGCTCTCGCAGGTGGACGCAAGCGTGGGCGGAAAAAACGGTGTCAATTTTGAGGGATTCAAGAATATGGTTGGCACGTTCAATCAGCCGCGATTTGTAATTTGCGACCCGCTGATTCTCAATACTTTGCAACCGCAGCAGCTCAACTGCGGTTTTGCCGAAATTGTGAAGCACACGCTCATTGCCGACAGTCAAATGTTTGAGTATCTTGAAAATAACGCCGCCCGTGCTTTGGCTCGCGAGCCCGAAGTGATTGAGGCGCTTGTCGAGAATTCGGTCAACATCAAGTCGGCCATTGTCAACCGCGACGAGAAGGAGCACGGCGAGCGCCGCAAACTCAACCTGGGCCACACCTACGGCCACGCCGCCGAAAAGGTGCTGGGCGTGAGTCACGGCGAGGCTGTCAGCCTTGGACTGGTGGTGGCTGCGCGGCTTTCGGTCAAGCGCGGGCTGTTGTCGCAACCCGACGCCGACCGCATCGTTCGTCTGTTGCAGTCGCTGAACCTGCCAACCGTCATAACTGGCGATAAACAAGCAATTTACAACGCTCTCGAACTCGACAAGAAGCGCGAAGGCACGCAAATCAACTTTGTGCTAATGCGTGGAATTGGCGACGTGGTGATTGAGAAAATTGATATTAACGAACTGAAACAGATAGAGTTATGACCGCACTTTGCCGTTCGATAGCGCAAAAGGGATTCGACAATATCCGCCACCTTGCAGAGGGCGCCGAAATGGTCGAAATTCGCATTGAGGAGTCGGGCTTGACACCCGACGAGGTACGACAACTGTTTGGAACTCACCCGAATATGCTTGCCACGTGCCGTCCTGTCGGGTTGTCGCAGAGCGAGCAGAAAGCGCTTTTGCAGGCCGCCATTGAGGGCGGTGCCGCGTGGGTTGACGTTGAGATTGAGGCCGACAACGATTACCGCCGCGAGATTATCGCCACGGCGCGCCGTCACAACTGCCGCGTGATTGTGTCGTACCACAACTACGACGAAACGCCGCAATTTCTTGAATTGCAGCAAATTGCCGACATTGCGCACTCAATGGGCGCCGACGTTGTCAAGTTGGCTTGTATGTGCCACACAAAGGCCGACGTGCTCAATCTGTTGAATCTTTACAATTCTGATTATCAGTTGCTTGCAATAGGAATGGGCAGCGTTGGAGCCGTCACACGGATTGCCGCCATAACAATGGGGGCGCCGTTCACGTTTGTGGCCACAGAGGCCGCAGGAGCCACCGCCCCTGGTCAGATTGACGAGGCTATAATGCTGAAAATGAAGAAAATGATTACCGCAAAATGAATCTTACAATAAAACCGTCGAAAGTTGCTGGAACGGTGACAGCGCCGCCGTCGAAAAGTTATATGCAGCGGGCCATTGCGCTTGCCGTGCTGTCGGCGGAGCCGACCGAAATCAGCAATCTGTCGGATTGCAACGACTGTCGCGCGGCTGTTGGAGTGGCTCGGAGCCTTGGTTGCAAGGTTTTGGAGGCCGACGGACGGCTGACAATCACACCGCCCGCTAACGGGTTGAACGGCAATCATTTGCATTGCGGCGAATCGGGGCTTGCGCTACGAATGTTCACCCCAATCGCGGCACTTTTGGGCAGTGCGGTGCAAATGACAGGCGAAGGCTCGCTCACGCAGCGGCCTGTGGGCTTTATGGCCGACACGCTGCGGCAGTTGGGCGCCCGTTTCGAGTGCGCTGACGGCCTTTTGCCAATCACGGTTTGCGGCCCAATGAAAGGTGGCCGCGCTACTGTCGACGGCTCTGTAAGTTCGCAGTTTCTGACGGGCTTACTTATCTCATTGCCAACCGTTTGCGCCGATTCAACACTTGTGGTCGATAGCCTGACAAGCCGCCCATATATTGATATGACCTTGCAGATTATGCGCGACTTTGGTGTGACTGTTGAAAATGCTAATTATGAGCAATTTACAATAAAAGGCGGACAGCAATATCGTTGCGCTCAATATCGCGTTGAAGGCGATTGGAGTGGGGCAGCGTCGCTGATTGTGGCTGCAGCCATTGCTGGCGACCTGAAAATCAGCGGTTTGAATCCGCAATCGGCTCAAGCCGACCGTGCCATTCTCAAGGTTTTGGAACTGACAGGCACGCGATTCACTTTTGACGCCGATAATAATTTGATTGTCAATAAAAACGCTAACTTGCAGCCGTTCCGTTTCGACGCCACCAACTGCCCCGACCTTTTCCCTGTTCTGGCGGCTCTGGCGGCCAATTGCAGCGGTAAATCGGCAATCCGCGGCGTGCACCGTCTCACCCACAAGGAGAGCGACCGCGCCACGGCCATTCAGCGCGAGTTGGGCAAGTTGGGCGTCGGCATTGCGCTTGACGGCGACGAAATGATTGTCAGCAGCGGCCCGATAAGCGGCGCTGTGGCTTCGGCCTGCAACGACCACCGAATGGCTATGTCGTTGGCATTGTGTGCGTTAAATGCGTCGGGTGCGGTAACAATCGAGGGCTCAGAGTGCGTTGGCAAGTCGTACTCTGGATTTTTTGAGGATTTGGAGAGTGTGATTGAAATGTGAATGAAAAATTAACAATGAACAATTAAAAATGAAAAGGCGATAAGGCAAATGGCAAAAGGAATAAGTGATTGAATGACTTTAGGTTAAACTTGTTAAACCATTAAACTTTAAACTAAACACTCACCACTTACCCTTCGATTCACCGATTCACCAATTAACCGATTAAACAAAACATTGATTATGAATACTTTCGGACGAATTTTCAGAGTGAGCATTTTTGGCGAGTCGCACGGCGCGCAAGTGGGAGTGGTGATTGACGGCTGCCCCGCAGGAATCGCGCTCGAAAAGGCCGATTTCGACGCTGACCTTGCCCGTCGCAAAAGCGGTGCAAAGGGCACCACGCCACGCACCGAGGCCGACGAGCCTGAAATTGTATCGGGTGTTTTCAACGGCCACACAACGGGCACGCCCATTACCATTTTGTTCAAAAACTCGAACACGCACTCGTCGGACTACGCCAACCTTGTGGCGCAACCGCGTCCTGGCCACGCCGATTTTACGGGCCGTTGCAAGTATCAGAGTTTCAACGACTACCGTGGCGGCGGACATTTCTCGGCGCGCATAACGGTGGGCATTGTTGCGGCTGGCGTTGTGGCAAAGAAAATTCTGGAAGGTGTTGATATTAAAGCAAATATCCGTGAAGTTGGCGGACAAACCGATATTGAGGCGGCTGTGGAGCGCGCAATGGCGCAGAACGATTCGATTGGCGGCATTGTCGATTGCCGCGTTACGGGGCTGCCCGTCGGGCTTGGCGAGCCGTTCTGGGACTCGGTTGAGTCGCTCATCAGCCACGCTGTTTTTGCTATTCCCGCCGTCAAAGGCATCGAGTTTGGTTGCGGTTTTAAGGCTGCGCAAATGCTTGGCTCTGAACACAATGACGCCATTATCGACGCCAAAGGCACCACAGCCACCAACAACGCTGGCGGCATCAACGGCGGCATCACCAACGGCAACGAACTCTATTTCAGCATCGCCGTGAAGCCCACAGCAAGCATCAGCCGCGAGCAGCAGACATTCAATTTCGAGACTGGCAAGGTTGAGCCGCTGCAAGTCCGTGGCCGCCACGATGCCTGCATCGCCCTGCGTGTGCCGCCAATCCTTGAGGCAATGACGGCCATTGTGCTGGCCGATTTGAAGTTGGTTGGGCGAGGATAGTAATACTACCTTGCATAACTTAATAAAAATCATTATCTTGCAATCCGAAAATGCATAACTATGGACACATTAGCAATGAAACGGCTTATAGCAGATTATTTCAAGACGCAACCAGTGTTGAAAGCTTGGCTGTTTGGCTCGTTTGCACGTGGTGAGGAAACTCCCGATAGTGATGTCGATATACTCTTTGAACCAGATATGTCCGTCAAATTCAGCTTGTTAACTCTTGGAGGAATGTATATGGATTTGAAAGATATATTAGGTCGCGAAGTTGACCTTGTGCCAGAAGGAGCATTGCTCGATTTTGCCGAAAAGACAGCGAATCTTGATAAACAATTGATTTATGAGAGAACCGCTTAAAGACCGAAATCGGCTTGAACATATTTTAGAGCGCATTGATTTTGTGCTCAATACTGCAGCAGGCTATACATTCCAACAGTTTTGCGATGATAAAATCCGCATTGCGGCTATTTCGTATGGCACAATGATTATCGGCGAGGCCGCATATATGCTAACAAAAGAATTTAAAGACACTCACCCCGATACTCCATGGCGACAAATTGAAGGAATGCGCCACCATATTGTTCACGGATATTCTCAAGTAAGAAACGATATGTTATGGAACGTGATACAAAACGACTTGCAACAGCTTCGTGAACAAATCGTTCGTTATCTTGCCGAAACTGATAAAGAATAGTGTTATTGTTGATTATGTAAAAACAGATTGTGAAAACATCTGTTTTCTTGTAGTCTGTGTAAGGCACAAATTCATATTGTAACCGACTTTTTATATGAAGCATCTTGCAAATTGCTATAAAAATAGCCACATTTGCAATTAACAGATATCGGTTTACAAAGAATCTTGAAGAAAACTAAATCTTTTCGTTGATAATATTCAATGCTTGATAAATAATTAAATATAACAAAAACAACTTTGACCAATTGTTGAACTCTAAATATTTAATTGCCTATGGTATAAACCGAATTTAGCTTAATAAATTCACTAACATATTAAAGCATAATGCTTTTTTTCTTTCTGTCTGTAAAATTGGCGTTTTGGGAATCATGAAAGGAATAAGTGTCAAATGCGCATTTGCGTGCGCTTGACTTATTTCGTATGATTCAGGTTACGCCAAAATTACCTACAGACAGCGGGAGATGTTGAGTTTCACGCTTTTTTTATGTCTGATAGTGAAGAAGATATCGGTAATTAATGTGGCGATATCGTATTATGTTGTGAAGTTTAATCAACTTATTATCAAATAAATAACTTGGAAATGAACAAAATCAAAAAAATACAAATTGCTGTTATAAGTATTGTCGTTACGCTTTATCTAATTATGTGTATTTGGACCATGTATAAAATACATGATTCTGTTTCCTTAATGGTATTTTCAATGTCATTTCTAAATCTATTGTTGGGAGTAGTTGCAGCCCTTTCTAATAGGAGAAAGGAAGATTGTTAAATAAATCTAAATCAAATAAATAGTATTATGAAAAAGTTGTTTATCTATTTATGCTTGCCACTGTTATTTGCGGCAAACCAAACATTTGCGCAAACGCAGCAAAGTGTTGTCAATGAAATATTGGCGAAAACAGAGTACAAAAATGTATATGGATTCCTAAATGCATTGGCTGACAATTCAGATGAGTTGTTATATTCTTCATTTTTTGAAAATGAAGAAATACAACTTCAAGAGTATTTAGACAAAGGAACAATTAAATTTGCGCCTATTGATTGGTCTTTAGATTGCCCTTTGACTCATGGAGATGATTTTAATATTGCCACAAGAAAAGGCGACACACTTTATTCTTGTTACGATTCGATAAGTTTTAGGTCAATTTGTAATGACTCGGGTGATATTGGCCAAACTTTTATTTTAGATAATCAGTCACTTCGCCGAGGAGGGACTTATTATATTATAGGTACTGTTCACACTTTTGATTATGTTTTGTCTGACAAAAACAAGACGGAAATATTATCGCTTCAGATATTATTCTATAGAGAGGATACTAGTATAATGTTCTGTGGCAATAAAATATACATAGAGTACAACAATGCGCATGCCTATCTAAAAGAAGAGTTGATAGACAATGATTTGCAAGGCCGAATGCTTGTAACAAACTTGTCGAAAACCGATTCGGCTTTCTATTCAATAAATGGCGGCAACAATTGGCAGGAATTGCCGCCTTATGTTTTGTTTGACAAAGCAACAGACATAACTATAAAAAACTACTACAAAGGCTGTTCTGATAGTGTTAGGTTTGTAAAAGACAGTGCCACCGAAATGCCCCGCATTCACGACACAATAAAGGTTGAAGTTGTGAAAGATACTATTATCCACGATACAATTTACATTAATAAAACCGACACAATCTATTTGCAAACATCTGTAACAGAGAAAAATGCGATAAATTTGAGTATATATCCCAACCCAACAGCATCATTTGTGAATGTGAATGCAGAGAATACGTTCTCGTATGTGCTAACCAACAATAGTGGCAAATTGCTTAAAAAAGAGGAAGATGCGGCTTCATATTTGCTCGATTTGTCGGAATATCCGTCAGGCATATACTTACTTACTACATCTGACGGTGCAACGCATAAGATTGTAAAAGAATAATTTGATTTACAGATAATTATTATTAGAAAAAGCGCAAGGTCTTAGTCAACATACTAAAGCCTTGCGTTTTTTTGTTCAAAAATTTAGATTTGCGGACTAATTATCATAATGGTTGCATAACACAGTCCGTCATGGCAAGAAAAAACGAACCGTTGCCCGATGTCAAGTTTTCGTCGATAGCTGTGCTTATCGATGCGGAAAATGTTGACCGTCAGAAAGTTGAAGCCATATTGGCTAAACTCGGACAATTGGGCACCATAACAACCAAAAGGGTTTATGGCGATTGGTCGCAAGAGAAGCTGCAATCGTGGAAGGATGTGGTGTCGATTTGCGCTTTGCGTACAATGCACCATTTCGTCCACAGCACGCAGAAAAACACCACCGACATAGCTTTGGTCATCGACGCCATGGATTTGCTGCATACGGGTAATTATGATGCCTTTGCAATTGTTTCGAGCGACGGCGATTTCAGCAATCTTGCTGTCAGAATCCGCAACGAAGATAAGGTTGTGATAGGCGTAGGTCAACACAAAACCAACTATAACTTTGTGAGTATCTGCAACATATTCATCAATCAAGACAAACTTGCATCGTCGGTTGATACGGCAAACCCGATGCGGCTGAAGAATATGGTTGAGACGCTGAACTCGAAAATGGCCGAAAGGGACAAAACCATTAAGGCTCAGGCCGTTAAGATAAAAGATAAGAACAAGGCCATGACCGATTTGCGGAAAGAGCTGTCGAGCGTGAAAAAAGAGCTGCGCACGGCAACCAGCGACAACAAAAAGATTGAGAAACAGCTTGCCAAACTTCAAAAATCGAACGACAAGCTGAAAGCGAAGTCCGACAAATCGAAAGGCGAACTCATTGCTAAATTTGCCGTCTTGCTTCAGAAAGCCATTGAAGGAGAGGAGATTGCGCCAAACAAATATCCGCTCGATGTTATAGGCAAGAAAATCAGAGACGATGTGCCGGAATTCAAGCCGTCGGACTATGGATTCTCGTCGCTGTCGAAATTGGTGGCATCAACACCTGGAGTCAAGGTATCGACAGAGCAAAACCGCGTCATGTTCAGCATGAACGACGATTTGGCCAAATTGAATTAAACAATTACTGCATCGACTTCTTCTGCACAAACTCGTAGAAATCGTCTTTGTATTTGTCAGCGATAACAATGCACTGATTGTTTATCATGACGCTGTTGCGCTCGATTGATTTTATCTCGTTGAGCGAGATGATGTACGACCTGTGCACGCGCATAAACCTGTCGGCTGGCAGATTTTCCTCAAGCGTTTTCAGGCTCATCAGCGTCAGAATGGGGCGCGGCTTCGATTTCAGCCAAATCTTTATGTAGTCTTTCAGGCCTTCAAAATACAGAATATCGTCATAATCAATGCGAATCTGTTTGTAGTCGGCCTTCACAAACATATAATCGTTGCTTATTGTCGGTTTGTTGTTGCTGCCGCGCTGCAGTGTGAACCATTCAAGCGCGCGGTTGGCGGCTGTCAGAAACTCATTGTAGTCGAATGGTTTAAGCAGATAGTCGAGCGCTTCGACCTTGAAGCCAGCAAGCGCGTATTTGTCGAAAGCGGTGGTGAATATCACGCGGTTCTTCTTGCGCAGCGTCTTCGACAACTCAAGGCCGTTCAGTCCGGGCATCTGAATGTCCAAAAACAGAAGGTCGATATCTTCTTCCTTGGCCAGCAGGTCAAGCACCTCGAAACCGTTGGTGCATCGGCCTTTAAGCTCCAAAAACGGTGTTTTATTGACGTAGCTTTCAATCAAATCCAAAGCCATTGGCTCGTCGTCGGCAATCAGGCAAGTTATTTTCTGTTCCATAAAATCGCTCTTTTGAGTTTTCAAGCATAAAGATAATAACTCCTGCGAAAACCAAAGCTGATTTTTCGGTTTTATGCTTCAATCGACAGATAGGCGATGAATTTGCCGTTTTCGATTTTGGTGTAGAATTCCGATTTGTCGGGATAAATCAGGTTCAGCCGGCGTCTGATGTTCTCAAGGCCGATTGACGAGCCGCCAGTCAGGTTGCTGCCAACCTCCTCAAAATATGGGTTGCTGGTTTGGAAGATAATCTTACGGCCTTCGATTTTCATGCTGAATTTCAGCTCCGACTTGCCTTGCGGCAGTATTCCGTGCTTGAACGAGTTTTCGATTAGCGAGATGAACATCAGCGGTGCCACTTCAATGCCGTTGGTGTTCTCGGGAAAGTCGTATTCGACAACGGTTGTGGCCGCCGAACGCAGTTTCATCAACTCAATGTATTTCGACATAAAGGCTATCTCGCCGTCGAGCGGAACAAGCGAGCTGTTGGTCTCGTAGAGAAGATAGCGCATAAGCTTGCTCAGATTGTGTATGGTCTCTTTTGCGCGCTCCGGCGATATGTCGACCAGCGAGTAGATGTTGTTGAGCGAGTTGAAAAAGAAATGCGGTTGTATCTGATACTCAAGATGTTTCAGTTCGGTTTGCAGTTGCTCGGCGGCACTTTTCTGATGTTTGGTTTCAATCTCCTGCCAATGCTCGTAGATGCGAATGGCTATAGCCATAACCATTGGCAGTACCATGCTGAACATTGTGCTGAAACAATACCAATAAATGAATTCCATGTGGTGTGGAACCGCCCGCCAGTTGAAAAACACTATTCTGATTGACAGACTGACACAAGCTAATGCAAATAGTATCAGTATGTTGGCTCCGAAGAACAGAATCTTTTTCTTGCCGAAGAACAACTTGTCAACCATTGTTAAATAGTTGATATAGAAGACTATCGCATATAGGAATATCGACACCCACCAGCGTTCGACTATATGTATGAAATGAAATTCGTGATTTGCGTTATTAGTTGACAACAGTATTGGCATACATAATAGGAATATCCATATTACGCTGTGTATCAATATCTTGAAAACCTGAGGTTTTTTGCTGATATTGTTGTCCATGGTTTCGATAGTGCTCATGACAATAGTTGCTTTGATTTTACGATGCAAATATTAAATCTATTCATCGCAACCAAAATAATTCATAGAAGAATATGCGTTTATTCTTCCCAAACTGCCTTTTTTGTCCGACAAAGCAATTACGGATTGTCTAAATAAAGGATTGACTTATTGAAGGATTGAAGGATGAAAAATTTTTCGGAATCTTACCGAAGCTCTTGTTAGTGTTAGTGTCAGAGTCAGTGTCAGAGTCAGTGTCAGTGTCAGTGTCAGAGTCAGTGTTAGTGTAAGCGCCAGCGTTTTCAGTTTACGTTCTCAACCTTCTTCTTAAACGAAAACTTATTCTCTTCGTGATGTATCAGTCTGACAATGTTCTTTTTATGGGTGATAATCAGCAGCACGGCTTCGGCCACGGCGAACACCATAAGCGATACAATATGAATCTTGAGAACGAAGATTATCATAATGGGGAAGGTGAGACCGCCCAGCATTGAGCCAAGCGACACATATTTGCTGATAAGCAGCACAATGACGAATACCACAAAGCACGCCAACGCCGCAAGCGGACTTAACGCTACGGCAATGCCCAGAAGCGTTGCAACGCCCTTGCCGCCTTTGAAATGCGCGTAAAGAGGGAAGATGTGCCCAAGAACGGCAAACACACCGAGCAGCAGTTGCAGATTGACAAACGGCTCTGTACCGCACTCATAACTCGCAAAATGCGCCATACTTACAGCCAGAAAGCCCTTCAGCAAATCAATAGCAAAGACAATCAGTCCGGGTTTGGTGCCCAGTACGCGGATTGTGTTGGTTGTGCCGGCGTTGCCGCTTCCGTGCTCACGCACATCGATTCCGTAGATGCCTTTGCCAATCCAAACGGCCGTAGGTATCGAGCCAATCAGATAGGCCGCCACACACAATATTCCGCACAAAATATATTCGTTCATAGCTATTTACTGTTTAGAAGTTTAGAGGTAAGTGTTTAGAGTTTAGGCGCTTCGCTGTTTAGTTTACTCGACCTACTCAACCTACTCAACTCTACACTCTACACATTTCCCTTTTCTACATAAACAAAAACCCCGCCAAACGGCAGGGTTTCTGAATAAATATTTTCGAACAGCCCGATTAGAGTTTCGGACCTGCAGCAACGAGTGCCTTGCCGGCTTCGTTGGTTGTGTATTTGTCGAAATTCTTGATGAAGCGGGCAGCCAAATCCTTTGCTTTTGCTTCCCATTCCGATGCGTTTGCGTAAGTGTCGCGCGGGTCGAGGATGGCAGGATTAACTTTCGGCAGAGCGGTCGGAACCTCGAAGTCGAAGAACGGAATCTTTTTGGTTTCAGCCTTCAGGATTGAACCGTCGAGGATGGCGTCGATGATGCCACGAGTGTCAGGAATCGAGATACGGTTGCCAGTACCATTCCAGCCGGTGTTAACCAGGTAAGCCTTTGCACCCGATTTCTTCATTTTCTTAACCAGCTCTTCAGCGTATTTTGTCGGGTGCAACTCGAGGAATGCCTGACCGAAGCAAGCCGAGAATGTCGGAGTCGGTTCGGTGATACCACGCTCTGTACCAGCCAATTTAGCGGTGAAGCCGCTCAAGAAGTAGTATTGAGTCTGCTCG
>JAFYYJ010000007.1 GCA_017557605.1 Salinivirgaceae bacterium | reverse complement strand
CGGCGGCCCCGCTGCCATTTTGGCGCAGAACAACATTAAGAGCATTGAGTGCGTTGAGTACCCCGAACTCGGTATGGAGGCCATTTGGAAGATTGAGGTTGAGGATTTCCCAGCCTTCATTTTGGTCGACGACAAGGGCAATGATTTCTTCAAGCAACTGAAACCGCGCTGCGCTTGCAAGTAGTTGTTGATTAGATTGATAATTATTGTGTAGAGACGTCACATTGTGGCGTCTCTACGTGTTTTATCCGGATTGAATTCTTTTAAATCGATTTGACGCAAATAAATAATCTGTGTTCCGCCGCAATCTTTTGTGCCAAAAAATAAAAAGTTACCTACACTTTTATTATCTTTGTGAATCCAAAAGATAAAAAGTAATGGTTTTTGAATCTTATATCAATCAAGAAAAGCACTTGGTGTCAATCGATTGCGCCATATTCGGCTATCACGAGGGCGAGTTGAAACTGCTGCTTTTCCAACGCGAGAAGGAGCCCCAGAAGGGCAATTGGTCGCTGATTGGCGGATGGGTGAATGCCGATGAGTCGGCCGAAGACGCCGCCACACGCGTTTTGCAGCACATCACTGGCCTGCACGACATCTATCTGCAGCAGGTTTCCACCTTCTCGAAACCCGAGCGTGACCCGGGCGGACGTGTTATCAGCATTGTCTTTTACGCTCTAGTTTTCATCAACGAGGAGAGGATGAAACTCTCGTCGGAGTTTGGTGCGCGGTGGTGGCCGGTGAAGTCGCTGCCCACACTGATTTTCGACCACGGCGATATGTTTGATGCGGCTTTTGAGAAGTTGCGCACAGATGCCAATCATAATCTGGTCGGTCGCGGACTGCTGCCCGAAAAATTCACCATCCTGCAACTGCGAAATATCTATAACTCAATATTTTTCAAGGATTTCGACCCAGGGAATTTCCGCCGCAAGGTGATGGCTTTCGATGTGCTCGAAAAACTCACCGAGAAGGACACAAAGGTGTCGCGGAAAGGCGCTTACTACTATCGGTTTAAAGATTAGAAAATACTGTGGAACAACAGATTAGGAATAAGTTTTGCAAGGTTTTCGGTGCGGAGCCAGTGATGTATTGTGCGCCCGGACGGGTGAACCTGATTGGCGAGCATACCGATTATAATGAGGGTTTTGTGCTGCCTGCGGCTGTCGACAAGCAAATTGTTTTTGCCGTGAAGCCGAACAGCGTGGGGCGCTTCCGTTTCTTTGCCTACGATTTGAACGAACAGTTTGAGACTGAGGAAGATAAAATACAAAAAAGTGATACGGCTTGGGCCAATTACCTTTTGGGCGTGGTGGCGCAGTTTGCCAAGGCGAGCAAGCGCGTGCCTGCGTTCGACTGCGTGTTCGGCGGCAATGTGCCGCTTGGCGCGGGAATGTCGTCGTCGGCGGCAATTGAGGTGGGAATGGCTTTTGCAATCAACGATTTGTTCGGTTTGGGCTGCTCGCGGCTCGATATGACCAAATTTGCGCAGATGGCCGAGCACGAGTACGCCGGCGTCAACTGCGGCATTATGGACCAGTTTGCGTCGATGCACGGAAAGGCCGGCCACGTGGTTCGCTTTGATTGCCGAAGTCTTGAATTTCAGTATTTTCCGCTCGATACAACCAATCACTTGCTTGTGCTTGTCAATACAGGTGTGAAGCACGAGTTGGCGTCGTCGGAGTACAACAAACGCCGCGCGGAGTGCGAGGCGGGAGTGAGGATTCTGCAAAAATACTACAGCGGTGTGCGCTCATTGCGTGATGCTACAATGGAGATGCTCAACGCTCATTGTCAGGAGTTTGGCGATGTGGTTTATCGTCGCTGCTCGTACATTGTTGAGGAAAACGCCCGCCTGATTGCAGGCTGCAAAGCCTTGGCCAACAACGATTTTGCCGCATTCGGGCAGTTTATGTACGGCTCGCACGAAGGTCTGAGTCACAAATTTGAGGTCAGTTGCAAGGAGTTGGACCAGTTGGTCGCCATTGCGCGGATAGTGCCTGGTGTTCTTGGCTCGCGAATGATGGGTGGCGGCTTCGGCGGTTGCACAATCTCACTCGTCGAGAAATCGAAAGTGGCTGATTTTGAGCGTGCTATTAAGACTGGATACAAAACGCCAGACGGCAACGAACCCGTGATTTACGAGGTTGTGATTGGCGACGGAGCGAGGAGAATTTCGTGATTTAGCGAAATAAACACCGATTTTTGCGTTATTTATAGGATAAAAATCTAAATCTATGGATTTAAAGAAAATAGAGAAATTTATTGACAGACAGAAAGTTGCCTTTGTCTGCTCTATCGATAATGAGAATTATCCGAATGTGAAGGCAATGCTGAACCCGCGTAAAAGGGTGGCGCTGAGAGAGTTTTATTTTTCCACCAATACTTCGTCAATGCGTGTCGGTCAGTATAGAAACAATCCGAACGCAAGTATCTACTTCTATCACAAAGGTTTAATCCGCTATATCGGCGTTATGCTGAAAGGAAAGATGGAGGTTCTGACTGACGAAAAATCGAAGGAAATGATTTGGAAAAGGGGCGACACGCGGTTTTATAAACTTGGTGTGACCGACCCCGATTATTGTGTTTTGAAGTTTACCGCAACAAGCGGCAGGTATTATTGCAATTTGAAAACGGAAAATTTTGATATTGAGTAATATGAAAGGTAAAATATTGGTAACTGGCGGCACTGGCTACATTGGTTCGCACACAGTTTGCGAACTAATCGGGCAGGGCTATCAGGTTGTTATTGTGGACAATCTGTCGAATTCCGAACGTTTTATCGTTGACCGCATTGAGCAGATTACGGGCACTCGTCCGGCGTTTTATGAGTTCGATTTGAAAGATGCCGCCAAAGTTGACGAACTATTTGATAAAGAACCTGATATAAAAGGCGTTATTCACTTTGCGGCGTCGAAAGCGGTGGGCGAGTCGGTGAAGATTCCGCTCACTTACTACCGCAACAATCTCACGTCGCTTATCAATCTGCTCGAGTCGATGTCGCGACACGGGGTGCAGAACATTGTCTTCTCGTCGTCGTGCACGGTTTACGGTCAGCCCGACAAACTGCCAGTCGATGAGTCGGCGCCAATCAAGCCAGCCGAATCGCCCTACGGTTACACTAAACAAGTGTGCGAGAATATTTTACACGATACTATCAAGGCCGAAGGCGGTAATCTGCACGGCATTGCTCTGCGCTATTTCAATCCAATTGGCGCACACCCGTCGGGACTGATTGGCGAACTGCCGCGCGGCGTGCCAAACAACCTGATGCCGTTCATTACACAGACGGCTTACGGAATCCGCCAGCAGTTGAGCGTCTTTGGCGACGACTACAACACGCCCGACGGCAGTTGCATTCGCGATTACATTCACGTGGTTGACTTGGCAAAGGCTCACATTGCTGCCATCGACCGTATGATTGGCGGTAAGAATAAGGCTGATTTCGAGGTGTTTAACATTGGCACGGGGAATGGATATTCGGTGCTCGAGGTGATAAAATCGTTTGAGAAAGTATCAGGTTTGAAACTCAACTATAAGATTGCCGACCGCCGCGAGGGCGATATTGAGCAGATTTGGGCCGACACCACCATCGCCAACAACGAACTGGGCTGGAAAGCCGAGCTCTCAATCGACGATATGACGCTCTCGGCTTGGAAGTGGGAGCAGAATTATAGGAAAGGGTAGTGGGAAGAGAGTAAAGTGTAGAGAGTAAGGAGTAAAGTTTAGGGTGTATATAAAAATCCTGCCAAACATTGTCTGGCAGGATTTTTGGTTTTTATGCGTGTTGGTTTAGAACGCCCACCAACGAAAACAAATTACTTGTTTCCGATATTCCGCTCAATATAAACTTCCAACGAATCGCCCTTCACGTGGTTTGCGATGATGAGTCCGTTGCGGTCAACCAAAACGTAATGTGGACGAGTCGAAATTATATACTTTTCGCGTAGATTTTTTTCCCACTGTCCTTTGCAAATCAATTGCTCGCCAAGCGGATGGTGGTCGTTGATAATCTGGCGCCATTCGTCGGGAGCGTTGTCGAGGCAGATGTTCACCAACACAAAGCCCTGATTGCCAAATTTCTCAACAAGTGCGTTCTTTTTCGGGATTGAGGCAATACAAGCCGAGTTGTGAGAGCCCCAAAAGTTTAGTAGCACCAATTTTCCCGCAAAATCCGGTAGTGAAACGCTCTTGTTGTCAACGTTTTTAAGGTAGAAATTGGGCGCTTTATCACCAAAATTCAAACTGTTTTGAGTAATCAGATTGTTGTAAATATTCTGTTGCTCATTGATAATGTAATTCATCAATGCGGTATCCTTTATCAGGCTTGAGTTTGCAGCAAGTAGTTTGTTCAGATATTTATTCTCTTCTTCGTATTCAGATGTTGATACTGCTTTTCGTAAGTTATGCAGAAAAACTGACAGCCGTGCGGCAGTATAATACGATACGATGTTTTCTGGCAAATGCGTTTTTATAACGTCCAAATTGTCTTGCGTTTGTTCATAAATTAAATGTTTATCACCATTTATTAAATCGTATTCATTGTCTTGATACATATATAATTCATCGACATAATTCCTTAACCAGTAATATTTACATTCTTGAATAGGTGTGGCTTTTAGCATTTCTTCCAATTGTCCCATAGAAGCCGCGTCGAATAATCTTAAAATTATTTTAGAAAAAAGCAAATTTTCGGTTTGTAAGTCGAAAAACCATTTTGGCAGTTTCCTTGCAGCAAATGCTGTTTTTAAATCTTTTTGTTTTTGTTGGTATGCCTTGTTAATTATTGCGAATCCATTTGTAAACTGATCTACTGATAAGGCTGATGGATGGTTAGTAATGTATTCGCAAACTTGTTTTGAGAAGCCTTTAAAAGAAAATTTTCCTTTTGCAATGTCATAATTAATCGTAAGAGGTTCGTTTTGAACCAAAAAAACAAAAAATTCTTTTCTGTCTGTCCGATTCTGAATCACTGCTTCGGTAGGGTGGTTCAGTGGCAAAGTGTATTCGATGGTTGTATCGTGCTCAACACTAAAACTATAGATGTACTGGTCGTGAGGAAACGATTGCTCGTAGCTAAGTATGAACGATTTCGGTTTGTCCACATTAGTGAAATTGAATGTCAGATGCGTTTCGCCATTTAAAGTGAACTGGCACTCGTAATCGGATTTTTGTGAGCAACCGGCTGCAAACAATGCCGTTGCAATCAGCAGAAGTTGTTTTTTCATAATGGTAAGTATTTAATGATGTGTAAATATAGCAGTTTTCTTATGGTAATTCAAAAACAAAAGTGTTTGACGCAGGTGGAAAATAGATGAAAAAAGGTTCGGAGAGATGAATGGCAAATTGTATATTTGCTAAAAACATATTTCGTTAATTCTTAAAAACACTATTATGAGAAACAGATTATTGAAATCTTTCGCATTGTTTGCATTGCTTGCAACAGTGTTTGTGTCTTGTTCTAAAGACGATGATGAAAACAGTAATGACAACAGCGATAGCAATGTTGTTGATTTGGGATTGCCAAGCGGAGTTAAATGGACAACTCGCAATTTAGGCGCCACCACCCCGTGGGACTATGGCAATTACTATGCTTGGGGCGAAACCCAAACAAAAGACGATTACAGTTGGGAGACATATAAGCATTGCAATGGCTCGGTCGAAACTCTTACAAAATATTGTTACGATGCAGAATATGGCAACAATGGTTTCACCGACAATCTTACCACACTTGAATCGGCTGATGACGCAGCCACGGCTGTGTTAGGCTTAGATTATTCAATGCCAACTGTTGATGATTGGAGCGAATTGAGCAGCCAATGTTATTGGGTTTGGACGTTGAATTACAACAATCAGGGTGTAAGTGGTTACATAGTTTATAAAGCAAAATCGGCAGGCGATAAAGGGGAAAAAGTGTATGCTGAAGGCACACCGTCAGCGTCTTATTCTTTGAAAGATGTCCACATTTTTCTTCCGGTTGCCGGTTTCCGCATCAATAAGAACATCAACAGCGATGGTTCGATCGGCCGCTACTGGTCGGCTTCGCTCAGCGAGGGCAAACCGAGCGACACTCGTTACTGCAGTTTCTACGGCCGCAAAGTGTATCCGACGAGCGACTACAACCGCTACTGTGGTCTATCTGTTCGTCCTGTTCGGCGCAAATAATCGGATTAATGAATTCTTAAAAACGTTACTATTATGAGAAACAGATTATTGAAATCTTTCGCATTGTTTGCAT
This sequence comes from Salinivirgaceae bacterium, assembly GCA_017557605.1. GTDB lineage: Bacteria > Bacteroidota > Bacteroidia > Bacteroidales > SZUA-534 > RUG13583. The sequence continues at coordinate 1,554 of JAFYYJ010000007.1, read as the reverse complement.
TGCTTGCAACAGTGTTTACGTCTTGTACCAAAGACGATGATGAAAACAACAATGATAGCAATGTTGTTGATTTGGGATTGCCGAGCGGAGTTAAATGGGCAACCTGCAACTTGGGTGCTGCAAATCCGTGGGACAAAGGTAATTATTATGCATGGGGCGAGACCGAAACCAAAACCAATTACTCATGGAGTACCTATAAATATTGCAATGGTGGAAACAAAACGTTAACCAAATATTGTAACTCAGCAAGTTGTGGCAACAATGGTTTCACCGATGCTCTCACAACACTTGAATCGGCAGATGACGTTGCCACAGCCGTCATTGGCTCTGATTATTCGATGCCAACCAAAGCCGACTGGGAAGAATTGGGCAACCAATGTTATTGGGTTTGGACGTCGGATTACAACGGGCATGGTGTAAGTGGTTGCATAGTTTACAAAGCAAAATCAGCAGGAGATAAAGGAACAAAAGTTTATAGCGGCGACACACCGTCAGCGTCTTATTCTTTGAAAGATGCCCACATTTTTCTTCCGGCTGCCGGTTACCGCAGCAATACGGATCTCGACTACGCTGGTTACGGCTTCTACTGGTCGGCTTCGCTCAACGATGGCAACCCGCTCAGCGCGGATTACTGCTACTTCGGCAGCGTCGGCACGAATCCGTCGAACAACTACTTCCGCTACTGTGGTCTATCTGTTCGCCCTGTTCAGCGCAAATAATCGGATTAATGAATTCTTAAAAAAGTTACTATTATGAGAAACAGATTATTGAAATCTTTCGCATTGTTTGTATTGCTTGCAATTGTGTTTGCGTCTTATGCCGACAACAACGACAATGGTGATGTTGTTGATTTAGGATTGCCAAGCGGAGTTAAATGGGCAACCTGCAATGTGGGTGCCACAAATCCGTGGGACTATGGCAATCACTACGCGTGGGGCGAGACAGATGTAAAAGACGATTATAGTTTTGAGACATATAAGTATTGTAAAGGAACGTTGCGATCTTTTACAAAATACTGTTATGATGCATTCTGTGGCAACGATGGTTTCACCGACACTCTTACCACTCTTGAAGCAGTCGATGATGTTGCCACAGCCTTTTTAGGCTCTGATTATTCAATGCCAACCAATGCCGAATGGAACGAATTGGGCAGTCAATGCTATTGGGTTTGGACCTACAACTACAATAATCAGAACGTAAGTGGTTATATAGTTTATAAAGCCAAAACCGAAGGCGATAAAGGAACAAAAGTGTATGCTGATGGCACACCGTCAGCGTCTTATTCATTATCGGACACTCACATTTTCCTTCCGGCTGCCGGTTACCGCTATAGTACGAGACTCTACCAAGTTGGTTCGTACGGCAAATACTGGACGGCTTCGCTTGGCGAGAAATTCTCGGACGGCGCGTTTTTCTACTTCTTCAGCGACAGCAGCCGCGTGAACCTGTTGAACATCGACAGCCGTGTCTGTGGGTTCTCTATTCGCCCTGTTCGGCGCAAATAATCGAATTAATGAATAATCAGTCAATCAGTCAATCAGTCAATCAGTCAAT
>JAFYYJ010000055.1 GCA_017557605.1 Salinivirgaceae bacterium | reverse complement strand
TCGTACGCCAATCAGTTCGACATCACCATTGTCAACGACGTGCTCGAAACAGCCTGCAACGAGGCCTACAGCAAAGTGACCGAATTCCTGAACAGTTAAGACAATGAAGGTCGGGCTATACTTCGGTTCGTTCAATCCGGTCCACATTGGGCATCTGGCTCTGGCCAACTACATTGTGGAATACACTGGGCTTGAGGCCGTTTGGTTTGTGGTTAGCCCGCAAAACCCGCTGAAACAGCGCGCCCAACTGCTCGACGATTACCAACGCCTGCACCTTGTGAACCTTGCTTTGCGCGATTTTCCGAAGTTCCGCGCCTGCGATGTGGAGTTCCGAATGCCGAAACCATCGTACACCATTGACACGCTGGCCTACCTTGGCGAACAGCACCCCAACCACGAGTTCACGCTGATTATGGGCGAGGACAACTTGGCCACGCTGCACAAGTGGAAGAACTACGAGTTGCTGCTAAATAACTATCGGATAATGGTTTATCCGCGCCCGAACTGCCAAAAAACCGAATTCCACCAACACCCGCACGTTCAACTGATTGACGCGCCGCAAATCGACATCTCGTCAAGTTTCATCCGTCAGAGCATTGGCAGCGGCAAGGATGTGAGGTTTTTCGTGCCCGAAAAGGCTTGGGAATATATCGACGAAATGAATTTTTACAAATAAAGCCGCTATGGGAAACATTATCAAGATTTTAGCAATCGGACTTCTGGCAACAGCCTGCGGCAGCAAGAGCATCGACATCAGCGGCACATACAAAGACATTGAAATTCGGCGGTTTGAGCAAGACTTGTTCGCCATTCCGGCCGACAGCGTCTGGCAATATGTACCGCAAATGGAACAGAAATACGGGCGGTTCTTCGACCTTTACAATCAGCGTGTTATCAACATTGGCGGCACCAACCAACTCAACTACGACCGCAAACTCGCATCGTTCCTAACCGACCCCGACATACGCGGCTCGTACCGTGAAGTGAGCCGCATTTTCGGCACTGGCGAACCGGCTTTCAGCCGCGACCTGTCGGAAGCGTGGGCACGAATGGCGGTGCTCTTCCCCGAAATTGAATTGCCGAAAATCTACACCCACCTGTCGGGCTTCAACCAAAACATTGTGGCCGATTCGGGCGTAATCAGCATCAGCCTTGACAAGTATCTGGGCGTCAATCACAAATACTACCAAATGCTGCGCACGCCGGTCTATCTGCAACGCAATATGCATCCGCAAAAAGTTGCCACCGATGCCGTAATGGCCTTGTGTCTGACTGAATTTGAGTATGCACCGAAAGACGATAATCTAATTTCGCAGATGCTCTACTATGGCAAGATTCACGTTCTGCTCGACGCTCTGCTGCCCAACGCTCCCGACACGCTGAAATGGGGCTACACCCGGCAGCAGCTCGACTGGTGCCACCGCAACGAACAGCCAATGTGGCTCTCTATGGTCGAAAAAGACGCGCTTTTCAGCACATCGATGAAGGAAATAACCCGAATGGTGTCACCTGCACCATTCACAGCTTCGTTCTCACAAAAATCGCCCGGCGGTGTCGGACAATGGATTGGATATCAGATTATTAAATCGTATCTAAAACACAACTCACAAGTCACAATTCAGCAACTGATGCGCGAGAACGACTACCAAATGGTGCTGAATGCGTCAAGGTACAGGCCGTAACCCTCTTCACTCCTATCGATATGAAAATGAATGACAAACCTCGCCGTGAGGAACCCAAAGGAACATCGTACAGTGTCAAGAGGAATCAGACTGTAGAAGAATTTCTGGCGCACATTATGCAAGGTAAAAGCCGGACATCGATAAAACAGCTTCTGCAGAAAGGTGCAATCTCAGCAAACGGCCGGACAATCAGCCGATTAGACGAAGAACTGACAGCCGGTGAGACACTCTTCATCGGTAAAAAACCAGAACCGAAATTCCCGATGCCTAAAGGCTTAAGAATCATTTGGGAAGACAAATGGCTGATTGTTGTCAAAAAAGAAACAGGGCTGCTGACCGTTGGCAATGACGAAGACCGCAAACACACTGCCCAAGCCTATCTGAACGCTTATATGCAGTTCAAAGGCGAAGGCGAGTGCATTTTCATAGTCCACCGCATCGACCGCGACACTTCGGGAATACTGATTTTCGCAAAAAGCGAAGAGGTGCAGTACCGCCTGCGCACAACTTGGAACGAATCGGTACGGAGCCGCCGATACATCGCCATTGTTGAAGGTCACCTTGATAATCAGGAAGGTACCATTGACACTTGGATTGATGAGAACAAGTTCACGATGACAATGCACATCTGTGCAGAAGGAAAAGGCAAACGCGCCATAACGCACTATAAAGTGCTGAAAACCATTGAAGGATACTCAATGCTTGCGCTTGAACTTGAAACCGGCCGCAAGAACCAGATTCGCATTCATATGAGCCACATTGGGCACCCAGTGGCCGGTGACGGCAAATACGGCGCCCAGACATCGCCCTGCGGACGACTCTGCCTGCACGCGCAACAAATTGAATTTGTGCATCCTATGACAAGAGAAGTTATGGAATTCACATCTGAAATTCCGTCGGAGTTCACTAAATTGTTCAAAAAGTAGAAAATTGTGAATCAGCCGTTTAACAACGACTTCGCATTCTCGCGAGCCTCGTTGGTAATATCCTTGCCGCTTAACATACGGGCAACCTCATCAACTCGTTCACCGTCAGAAAGTTGTTCAACAAAAGTTTGAGTAGTTCCATTAACATCGCGTTTTACAACACGGTATTGAACATCGCCTTTTGCCGCAATTTGTGGCAGATGAGTAATTGTTATAACCTGCATATGTTCAGCCATTTGAGACATCAGTTCGGCCATTTTGTGAGCAATATCACCCGAAACACCAGTATCAATCTCATCGAAAATAATGGTTGGCAGAGCAACCGATGCCGAAAGAATGGCTTTGATGCTGAGCATCAGTCTGCTAATCTCACCTCCCGACGCAATTTTCGAAATATTCTGCAACTCTCGGTTTCGGTTTGCTGTGAACATAAAATTGATGCAATCGCAACCGGTTGGTGTGAATTGCGAAGATTCTGAAATGTCGATTCTGAGTTGCGCGTTTGGCATTCCCAAACCTGTCAAATGGCTGCAAATCTCACGGCTAAGCGGCTCAAGCATTTTCGTTCTGCGCTCTGTCAGTTGCGTTGCAAGCCCCTTCAAGCGCTCAGTGGTTTCTGCCAGAAGTTTCTCGGCCTGCTCAATCCTCAACTCGTAGTTGCCCGACTTGCCAAGTTTTCCCTCAAGTTCATTTTTAATTCTGACAAGTCCCTCAACATCAGCCACTTGATGCTTCTGCAATAAGCCATAAAGCTGGTCGAGTTTTGAACGCAGAAATTCCAGTCGTTCCGGCTGGTTCTCAAGCTGTTGAGCATCACGATCCATTTCCTGCGCAAAGTCTTTCATCTCAATTATCACCGACTCCAAACGTTGAAGATAATCGGCGGCCTTGGGGAAATAACGCTTTACCTGCTGCACTGTTTGTCGCAGTTGCGAAAGCTGCGAAAGCAAATTCTGCTCGCCGTCCTGAAGAAGATAGACTGCCGCATTAAGATTCTGCTGAATTTCAACCACATTCGACAAAGTCTGAAACTCATCCTCCATTTCCTGCTGATTGATTTTTTCTGGCGCGAATTCAGCTAACTGATTGTATTGAAACTGATTATAATCGTAATCAGCCGAAAGACGACGGGCTTCGTCCCGCAAAGTTTCCAATTCAGTCTGCTGCTTGCGGTAGTTGCGATAGGTTTCGGCATAATCATTCAATAAATCAGCATTTTTCGCAGCCGCATCCACAACCCGCAATTGGAACTGATTGTTGTTCAACTCCAAGTTTTCGTGCTGCGAATGGATATCGATAAGATATTGGCCTAAAGTCTTAAGATTGTTGACATTAACAGGTGTATCATTTACAAAAGCCCGCGATTTTCCGTTTGGCAACAACTCACGGCGGACAATTGTTTCATCTTGATAATCAAGGTCTAAATCGGCAAAAACCGATTCAAGTCTGTACGGTTTCACATTGAATGTTGCCTCAACAACACATTTCTTCTCGGCATCGCCAATGGCCGAAGTATCGGCACGGTTGCCCAAGGCCAACGCCAGAGCGCCCAAAAGAATTGACTTTCCTGCTCCAGTTTCGCCGGTCAGAGTTGAAAAGCCCTCGTTAAAATCGACGGTCAACTGGTCAATCAGCGCATAATTCTGTATATGAAGCCGTAAAAGCATAATTTCTAATCAGTTACCAAAGATACTGTCATCCACACAACTCCACCAGCTACTACTCCGAACAAACCGCTACGGAAACGCATACGTCCTACTGCAGCCTGTGCACCCGTTATATAGTATTCATCCTCAGACATATCCGGCTTTTGTCTTTTAAGTTTTGCAACCGATTTGCCCGTATTTGAGATAATGCCCAAATAGGCGAACGGGACAACCACTCCAACAGGAATACTGCCTGATACATTGCCTTTTATGTCGATTGTTGGAACGGCAGCCGCCCCCGCAACCGAAGCTACACCACCTGCAAAAGCTCCCCAACTGAACCCTTGACGGAAATCGGCCAAACCATTTAAATAATTCCGCATCTGGCTGACAGTCAGGTCTTCTTCATATTCTTGCGTATAAAACAACTGCTCGCCCCCACTATTGCTTACAGAAAAAATCTTACTTGCCGATTTCTTTTTCTGCTTGTTTTTCAACTGGTAAGAAACTATTGTATCGCCTTTGGGCGTCGTTTTTACTTCCGCATTGCTGACAATCAAGCGTTTGCCACTCATAAGCATTATCGTGTCTTGTGCATCGGCCTTAGCCGTAAATAGCAATACAAAAGCTAACAAACTGATAATCTGGTATTTCATATTGATATCCCGATTTATTTTACAAAGTTCAAATCTACAAAAAAAGCGATTGAAGATTTGAAAGTCAATAACACAAAGTATTTTTCAATTTTTCGGTTTATTTTTAACAAAAAAGAAACGCAACAAATAATGGAGTATAAACAGTTCGTTTTCAATCCGATACAGGAAAACACCTACGTCGTTTACGACGAGACGCGTGAGGCGGTGATTATCGATGCCGGAAATTTCAACGAGCGCGAGAATGCTGCTTTAACAGATTTTATCAGCGGCAAAAACCTGATTGTCAAGGCGGTATTATGCACTCACTGTCATTGGGACCATATTTTCGGACTCGATTGGGTGGCGCAACAGTACAAGCCAGAAATCTACTGCCACGCTGAAGACCTGCCGTGGATTGAGAATTTCAGCCACATCTGTATGAGTTACGGCTTTGGCGAGCGCAAGGCGCCCTACCCCACAAACTTCATTGCCGACAGTCAGACCATTAAGTTTGGCAACACTGTGCTGACGGTGCTTCACACGCCCGGACACTCGGCCGGCGGTGTTTGTTTTTACTGCGAAGCCGACAATGTGCTTTTCAGTGGCGACACTCTGTTTTTCAGTAGCATAGGCCGCGCCGACCTGCCTGGTGGCAGCGAGCCGCAACTCATCAGTTCAATACGCGACAAACTGCTCGTCCTACCCGACAGCACCGCAGTGCTGCCCGGCCACGGACTGCAAACATCAATCGGTTTTGAACGCACTAACAATCCTTATCTTCAGTAAGTTATGGAACAACACCCGACAAATCTGCTGACCGACCGTATGCTGGCCACCATTGGCCGAATGACCGCCGAAGCCGCACAGTTCGACAACCGCAACTCGATGCTGCAATATATCGCCAACACGGTGGCCGAAGGCTTCGACTCGCCCGAAGGCATATTCGTTACAATTGTCTATAAAGGAACAAGTTACACAAACGGGTTGCCCGCCGATTCGGCTGAACGCGAGTCGGTGCCGGTGATGGTTGCCGGCGAGGTGAAAGGTTCAATCAATGTGTCGTGGCCGATGGCTCGCCCAACTACCGACGCAGCTGACAACCAATATATTGAATGTGTAGCGGAAGTTATTGCAACGCAGACTGTACGATTGAAATACACAGAACTGAAATGGCAAAACCGCGAGCGTCTGAAAGAGTTGGACGCCATCAACTATACCACGCAGATTATCAAGCACGGACTGCCTATCGACGAGACTCTGCAGAGCATCTGCAGTATGTTGCCGCGCGCTTGGCTGAACTCGGATTGGGCTGTTGCGCGCATCAAATTTCAGGACAAGCAGTACACAAGCCTGAACTTTATGGTGACGCAATGGGGTATGAATGAGCAATTTGCGACCATCGACAACAAAAAGGGCAGCATCGAGATTTACTATCTGCGCGATTTTGAGCAGGACGGCAAGCCGGTTTTCCTTCCCGAAGAACGCAACCTGCTCGCCAACATTGCGCGACTCATCACCGGCTACCTTAACAGCTTCAAAGGCAGTGAGATAATCTTGCAGAAGGCCGTTATCGACGTGCAGCAGCACCGCACCGACCAGTTGCGCCGCTCATTATCGAAAGAGCACAAACCGCTTCAGCAGTACTTTAACCAGCAGATGATGGACAAGTACGTCTATCTGGATATGATGAAGTACAAAATCAAGCATATTCTCTTTGTATCAACACTTTACGACGCGTTCCTATTGGAAAACGACGATACGTTCTTCGAGAAGTTTATGGGCGAAATCTACCAGTACAGCCTGTTCTCGCTGCCGCGAATCACGGGCGTCTCATCGGAGGAGGATGCGCTTGAGATTCTCGACACAACGCCAATCGACCTTGTGATTCTGATGGTCGGAATTGACCGCGAGTCGCCCATCGCCTTGAGCGCAAAAATCAAAGAGATGAACGACTCGATTCCCGTATATCTACTTGTCAACAAGAAAGATGACGAGAAATATTTCAACTCGCTGATACCCACCATCACATCGGTCGACAAGATGTTCGTCTGGACGGGCGACACATCGATTATCTTCGCCATTGTCAAGTCGATAGAGGACAGCGTGAACGTGTCGAACGACACAAAAGTGGGCCTTGTGCGGGTGATTCTACTCATCGAGGACTCGCCGTCGTACTACTCGCGATACCTGCAGATTCTCTACTCGATAGTGTTCGACCAGGTGCAGAAACTGCTGCCCGAAGTCGAGAAGAACGAGTTGAACAAAATCACAAAAATCCGCTCGAGACCGAAGATTCTGCACGCGCGCAACTACGAGGAAGCAATTGCTATTTTCAACAAATACAAGGACTTCCTGCTCTGCGTGGTTTCCGACGTTGAGTTCGAGTGGGGCGGCAAGCCCGACAAAGAGGCCGGCCTGAAGTTTGTGAAATATATGCGCGAACAGGTTTTCAGCGTGCCGGTAATTCTGCAATCGTCGGAGGATGTGCAGATTGAGAACGCGGCTGACAACAAGATTTTCTTCATCAACAAAAACAGCGCGACGCTCTTCGAGGACCTGCGCCGCCACTTGATAAAATATCTTGGCTACGGCGATTTTCTGTTCCGCACCAAAGACGGCAAGGACATTGGCGTGGCCCACTCGCTGCGTGAGTTCGAGATGCTAATCCACGATGTGCCGCAGGATTCGTTTGTGCGTCACGCCATTAAAAATCAATACTCTATATGGCTGATGGCGCGTGGCGAGATTCAGCTTGCGCGGACCATCAACGCAATGCGATTGGAAGACCGCAACGACATTGAACAGTCGCGGCAAGACGTGCTGAACGCTATCCGCGTCTATCGCGAGCAGAAGAAGAAGGGCAAGGTGCTGTCGTACGACGAGACATCGACGGTTGACGAGCACAACATTGTGCGCTTTGCGGGCGGCACAATGGGCGGCAAGGGGCGCGGCCTGGCCTTTATCGACGTGCTCATCTACAATCTCGATTTGGGCGACCTGTCGAAGCGCATCAACCTGCTCACGCCAACCACGGTGATTATCGGCACCGATGAGTTCGATACCTTTATGGAGCGTAACAAACTGTATGTCAAGGTTATCGACCCCGAGGTTTCGTACCAGCGCCTGCGCGAATTGTTCTACTACGGCAATTTGAGTCTTGAGCTTGAACGCCGCGTCCGCGATTTTGTGAACCATATCGACAAACCGCTTGTGGTGCGCTCTTCGAGTACATCGGAAGATTCTATCAATCAGCCGTTTGCCGGAGTTTTCGATACCTACATTGTGCCAAACAGCTCGAACAAGGAAAAGACGTTCCAACTTGTCTGCGACGCCATTAAACTGGTTTACGCTTCGGTTTATTCCGACCAGGCGCGGGGCTATTTCAACGCCATCAACCACAAGATTGAGGGCGAGAAAATGGCCGTCATTCTTCAGGAACTTGTTGGAAGTCAGTTCGGTGACTACTACTATCCGCACATCAGCGGCGTGGCGCAGTCGTACAACTTCTACCCCATTGCCGATATGAAACCCGAAGAGGGATACGCTGTAATTGCAATGGGATTAGGCAGTTACGTTGTCGACGGGTGGCAGGCTTACCGCTTCTCGCCGCGCTACCCGAAGGTGTCGATGTACACCACGCAGTCGCTGCTGCAAACCACGCAGACGCAGTTCTACGCACTCGACCTGACCAACAACGACCCCGATTTTCTGGCCAACGGCGAGCTGGCGGCTGTGAAAATGGTTGACACCTACGATGCCGAACGCTATGGCTCGCTGAAGCACCTGGCATCGGTGTATAATGCTGATAATGACACAATCAGACCAGGACTCGACGGCCCTGGCGCGCGGATTTTGAACTTTGCCGACATTCTGCAATACAACTATTTCCCGCTGGCCGAAACCATCGATACCATATTAACCGCTGTGCGTGAGGCATTTGGCTCGCCTGTCGAGATTGAGTACGCTGTCAATCTGAACCCTGGTCTCGACGGAAAGCCGTCGTTCTATCTGCTTCAGATTAAGCCACTTGTGGGCGCCAACACTGTCAAAACCGACACAAGCGTCTTTGAACAGAAGGAACGGCTGTGGCTCTACACGCAGCAAAGCCTTGGTAACGGCGTTGTCGATGACATTGACGATGTGATTTACATCGATAACAATACGTTTAACAAGTTGGAAACCATTGAGATGGTTGACGAAATCAACCGCCTGAACACAATGATGGTTGAAGAGGGGCGCAAGTACATTCTGATTGGCCCGGGCCGCTGGGGCACAAGCGACAGATTCCTTGGCGTGCCGGTGGATTGGTCGCAGATTTCGAACGCGCGTGTGATTGTCGAGCTCGGCCTGAACGACTATCCGCTCGATTTCTCGCTCGGCTCGCATTTCTTCCACAATGTCACATCGATGAATATCGGCTATTTTGCGGTGCAGAACCACTCGGCAAAGAGTTTCATCCGTTGGGAAGTGCTTGAAAAGCAAGAAACCGTGCACGCCACAAAGCATTTCCGCCACGTTAGATTCAGAAAGCCGGTGAAGGTTTATATGGACGGAAAGGAGAAGATGGCGGCGATTAGTTTGGAGTGATTAATTGGAGAGTTAGAGAGTTAGAAAGATAGAGAGTTAGAAAAATAGAGAATTAGAGGATAAGTATATTATAATCAATGATATATTATAAATCACACTGCCATTTAAATTCATATTTGCACTTTGCGAAATGCAGTTTTGCAGAAAATTTGCACTTCCGGAAATGCAAGTTTGCGCGCACTGATGACACTGTTCCAACTGACGTTGGAAGCACAGATTTTTTAACGATGCGACAAAAAAGTTATAATTAATATCTTTGCAAAAAAAACGATTAAAACAGATAAAGTAAAAAGAAACAGTATTTTGACATATTAAATAGCGATTAGAGGCTATTCTTGACATCCAAATTTCCACAATTGTCATTTTTGACGCATTTCCAAGAATAAGTTTCCATTACGCCATTGCTGGATGGCGTGGAAAAACTTGTTGGGAGTGCGGGCCGTGGAAAGCCTGGATGTCGGCAAGTTATGACTTCCACGCTTTTTTTACTGTCATCCAAAAACGACAGCAATGGCGACACTGCAAGACATTCATATCGGGCGACTTATCAAATCGGTTTTCGACGCGAGCGGAATCACTGTGGCAGAATTTGCGCGGCGCATAAACTGCGGACGCCCCAACGTCTATTCCATTTTCGAGCGGAACAGTATCGATGTCTTGCAACTCGTCAGCATTAGCCACGCCCTAAATCATAACTTCCTAAACGATATTGCAACCCATTGCGGAATAAAGCCCGATTCCGATTCACAACCAATCAGCATCAATTTGAGCATTAACGATTTAGATAACGACAAGGCCACAAAACTTGTCCGTTTTCTGGAGGAACTGCACTCAACCAACCGTCAATAATTTTGACGCTTTGCGTCAAGGATTATGACGGTAAAGTGTTGAAAATATAGATATTAAGCATGTATTTTTATAAAAAATTAAATGGAGGACAAAACCATGGGAGAATACTATCAAACCACGATTGAAAAAAAGTATGTCAAGGTTACTGTGAATATTCCTTTGTTCATTGATACCGTAAAAGCCTTAATACAAGATAGTCTGAAAAAAGTTCGTATAGAAGATGAAAACGCTTTCAACTCCACAGACCATATTTCCAAAAACATCTATGTATATCCTGACACAGATTTTCGCATGTGCCAAGATGAAGATTTGCAAACTTTGGAAAGAAGTATACAAGGTGTTCTAAATGAAATTAATGACGAAGTATTGGAAATGAGAGAATTGTTGATAACTCACCGACTTAAGTCATTGAAAGTTTATGATAGAATTATTCTCAAAATGGTGGTTGGAAAACACAATCAAAGTCTCGTCAATGATATGTGCAATTTGTTAAAAATTCTTTCTGATAATTTCACTAACACTCAAATCATTTCTTCTATCAAGCAAGTCGAAATGCCATGCGAAAGTATAGCCATTCATAAAGATAATGCTTACGAGGTTATAACAAAATTATTCAATGCAATAAAAACGGCGATTATGGTGATTAATAATAATTCAGAAGCCAAAAGATAAACCAAGATTTAACAATTAAACATTAAAAATATGAAACGTATATTCACAACATTATTGTTTGCTTTATTGCTTTCAGAACAAGTCTTATCAATAGACTGGTTGGACTATTATGATGGTGGTTATAGTTGTTCAGTCAAATGCAGCAGCGGACAGACTTTGTACTACAGTTATAATTATAAGAATAATCCCTATACAGCGATAGTGACTTGCCCATATACTGTTAAGAGCAATACTGTTTGTTATTACTTTACTTCCACAAAGCCTGAAGGAGATTTGGTCATACCAGAAATGATAACCTACAGTGGTGAACATCGACCTGTTGGTAACCAAACGACATTTGCTGTTACTGAAATAAATAATAACGCATTTGATGGATGTACCAAACTGACATCAGTAACTATTCCAAATTCTGTGACAAAGATTGGGTTAGAGGCATTCTACGGTTGCTCTGGTTTGGAAACAGTAATTGTTGGAAATGCTGTTACATCTATTACGCAGTCTGCGTTTAGTAAGTGTATCAGTTTGATTTCGATATATATTCCGAATTCTGTAACAAGTATTGAGCCTTATGCATTTAAAGATTGTAAAAGTTTGACATCAATAACTATTCCTGCATCGGTTTCAAGCATTGGACAGAATGCATTTGCAAATTGTAGTGATTTGAGACAAATAATATGTTTAGGAGATATTCCTGCGTCTTTGGAATATGGAGACCCATTTCCAAACAACGACACTATTTATGTCCCGAGCCAAGCTGTTGTGGCATACGAAGAAGCTCCTATATGGAATACCAAAACAATTATGCCATACTACGCTATATCAGTTCAAAGCGAAAACGATTCGTTAGGTTTTATACAATGTGATAGCTTATTGTTAGGTGGTAAAACAATAACAATAACAGCCATACCAACCGAAGGTTACCATTTAAAAAAATGGAGTGATGGTAATACGGATAATCCGCGAAGTTTTTCCGCTGCAAGCGATACATCAATTACAGCATTTTTTGAAGCACACACGACAGTCAAAGATGAGGCAATAGAAGCAACTTGCACCAAAAAAGGTTTAACTGAAGGCTCGCATTGCTCGGTTTGTGGAGTTGTAATAGTGGCGCAAGACACGATTTCTATGCTTCCTCATACCGAAGTTATTGATGTAGCCGTTGCTGCAACTTGCACAGAAACTGGCTTAACCGCAGGCAAACATTGCTCTGTTTGCAATGCTACGATTGTGGCACAAAAGGAGATTTCTGCATTAGGACACGAGTTCAAGAATTACATTTATAATAATGATGCCACAACAACTGCCGATGGCACAGAGACAGCCGTTTGCGAACGTGGCTGCGGTGCAACTGACACACGAGTTAAAGAAGGCACAAAACTTGCAACTGCCGTTTCAGAATCTGCCGCCAATACCGTCAACATCTACGCCCACGGCAACACCATTGTGGTTGAGAACGCCACGGAGGAAATTCGCGTTTACAATGCAATGGGCGCATTAATTTGTAGGGACGCGATTAATCGCGTCCGTACGGAAATACCCGTCAACGGCACAGGTGTTTACATTGTAAAAACTGGTGGTGTAGTGAAACGGGTTATGGTGAATTGAGAATTTGGTAAATAATTGATAATGTGGTAGAGACGTCATAATATGGCGTCTCTACATTTTTTATATTCGGTTTAAATCGGAAAAAATTGGTTAGCGACAAAAAACGTGTAAAACAGTGTTGTCTGTGTTCCCGATGGCTATCGGGACTGTGCGAAACACTCACACATTCAACAACTTCCGCACCTCGTCAACCGATAATCCGCGGTGTTTTGCGTAGTCGGTAATCTGGTCGTTGTCAATCTGACCAATGGTGAAATAGCCCGCTTGCTCGTGGGCAATCAGCAAGCCGCAGATGCTTGTTGTGGGCTGAATGGCATACGATTCGGTGAGCGAAACCTCCAACTTCTCGCGTGCGCCTATCGCGTTGAACACCAGCTCTTTGATAGAATGGTCAGGGCACGACGGGTAGCCAAAAGCCGGACGAATCATCGGCACAGAGCCTTCAACCGCACGCTGCATCATTTCGGCTGCGGCCTCGGCAAGGCGTGCGCAGAGCGACTGCCGCAAAAGACACTCAAACGACTTGCAATCGCAGTGTTGATGTGTGTCGGCAACCTTTATGCAGAAAAGCCCGATAGGCGTTTTGCGGTCGGTGGTTGAGAAGAAATCGGCCAACGACAAGAAACTACTGCCGAAGTTCTGACTCCGAAGCATCGGCAAGTGCATACCATTGTCTAAAACAATGTCGTTCTGCTCTTTATGCGCATAGAAGAAGTTGAGCACCATCGACACTTCAATGCTGTTGTCGGCCTCAACCGACTTGAGCAGCGCCAATGCCGCCATATGCGTTTTGCGCGCCTCCTCGTTTTCGAGCAGTTTTTCGAGAGTGGCACCCTTGAAGCCCCAAAAATAGAGCAGATGCGGCCAATCAATCAGATTGGAAAGGTCACGCACGGGGATGTTGCGGCGCTCGATATTCGCGGTACTACCAAAGCCGTTGACAAACGTTGAGAGCGCAAACTGCGGCGCCTTTTCGTTGGCGGTAGCGTACGGCTCAATGTCAGTTTTGCGCTTGTCGTAACTGTCGCGGACGGCCTGTTGGGCGCGTTTTATTTCGGCAATGGTTGCGTCGCGGTCGCTCAAAAGGCGCTTTGCAAGCACCGCCGACGCCGACGCATCGTTGCCGTGAGCCACAAAATAACTGTAGCGCGTGGCGAGTTTCACAGCCGTATGAACCACCGATGTGGTTGCGCCGCCGACTAAAACGGGTATCTGAAGATGCTCTTTTTCAAGCATTTCGCATAGCATTTCCATCTCTTTGAGCGACGGTGTAATCAGTCCGCTTACGGCGATGATGTCAGCATTTTCGCGCACAGCGGTATCAATAATGGTGCGATTGTCGACCATCACACCCAAGTCGATGACTTCCAAATTATTGCAAGCGAAAACAATGCCGACAATATTCTTGCCGATGTCGTGCACATCGCCTTTGACGGTGGCCAAAACCACCTTCGCGCGCTTGCCCGTTCCGCCCGATTCGCTGTTGTGCCGTTCAATTTCGGGCTGCAGAATGGTGACGGCCTGTTTCATCACTTTTGCCGACTTAACCACCTGTGGCAGAAACATTTTGCCCTCGCCGAACAGTTTACCCACGCGGTCCATACCGTTCATCAGCGGGCCTTCAATCACATCGACAGGACTGCCGTATTGCTGCATCGCCTCGCCCAAATCGGGCTCAAGAAAATCGGCGTTGCCTTTCACAAGCGCATATGCAAGTCGCTCATCGACAGGTTGTTCGCGCCACGCTTCCTGTTTTGCGGCACTATGCCCGCCCGTGTCGGCCATCTCCTTCATTTTCGACGCAAGGTCGATGAGCGCTTCCGTTGCCTCGGCATTGCGGTTCAGAATCACATCCTCGCAGAGTTTCAGCAAGTTAGGCTCAATTTCATCGTAAACCTGCAGCATTGCGGGGTTCACAATTCCCATATCGAGCCCGACGGCCGTACCGTGGTAAAGAAACACCGAGTGCATCGCCTCGCGCACCGGATTGTTTCCACGGAAAGCGAACGAAAGGTTTGATATACCGCCACTTGTGCGTGCGCCCGGCAGGTTTTTCTTCACCCATTCAACGGCGCGAATGAAATCGATGCCGTAGTTGGCGTGCTCCTCGATTCCTGTTCCGACCGACAGCACGTTGACATCGAAAATTATCTCGTAAGGCTTGTATCCCGCCTTGTCAATCAACAGGTTATAAGCCCGCTCGCAAATTTCGATTTTACGCTCGAAGGTTGTGGCCTGGCCAACCTCGTCGAAGGCCATCACAATCACGGCGGCGCCTAACCGTCTGATTTCACGGGCCTTATGCAGGAATTTCTCCTCGCCCTCCTTCAGGCTTATCGAGTTGACGATGCAGCGCCCCTGCGCGTTCTTCAGTCCGGCCAAAATGGTGTTCCAATCCGACGAATCGACCATCAGCGCAACCTTCACAATTTCAGGGTCGTTGCTGATGTATCGGATGAAATTCTGCATCTCGGCGGCGCTCTCGAGCATTGCGTCATCCATATTTATGTCGATGATGTCGGCGCCGTCCTCAATCTGTTTGCGCGCGATGTTGGCAGCCTCCTCGTAGTTCTTTTCAGAAATAAGACGCGCGAATTTCCGCGAGCCCGCCACGTTTGTCCTCTCACCAACGTTGGTAAAATTGCGCTCGTTCTTATCGACCACAACCACATCCAAACCGCTAACAATCAAGCGTTCATCGACTTTGGCGGGGATGCGTGGCGCAATGCCTTTCACCGCCTCGGCAATGGCCTTGATGTGCGCCGGCGAAGTACCGCAGCATCCTCCGGCAATGTTTATCAGTCCGTCGTCGGCCATCTGTTTGATAATGTGCGCGGTGGTTGACGGCAACTCATCGTACTCGCCCATCTCATTTGGCAGTCCGGCATTTGGGTAAAGGCTTAAGAAACAGGGCAGTTTTCTCGATAGTTGCTCCACAAAAGGCCTCAATTCCGACGCTCCAAACGAGCAGTTAAGTCCGAACGATAGCACCGGATAGTGGCTGATGCTAACAAAAAACGCCTCAATCGACTGGCCTGTCAGCGTGCGGCCGCTGCGGTCGTTGAGCGTGGCCGAAATCATCACCGGAATGTCGGTGCCCAAACGCTCCTGCACGTTCTGAATGGCGTAGAGCGCTGCTTTGGTGTTTAGCGCGTCGAAGCAGGTCTCAATCAGTAGTACATCGGCACCGCCATCTATAAGACTTTCAACTTGTTCGGCATAGGCATCGGCCATAGTGTCAAAATCAACGGCACGGTATTCGGGATGATTGATGTCGGGCGACAAAGACAGCGTTTTCGAAGTTGGTCCGATACTGCCTGCCACCCAAACTTTGCGGCTCTTGCAAGCGTCGGCCACTCGCCGCGCGTTTTGCGCCGCCGCCTTGTTCAGCCGCTTCACCAAATCGCCGCACTGATATTCGTGTTGCGATATCTTATTACTGCTGAACGTGTTAGTTTCAATAATATCGGCTCCGGCATCGACATACATTTGGTGCACCTCGGCAATCACCTGCGGTGCGGTCAGGTTCAGAATGTCGTTGTTGCCTTTGAGCATCACGGGGTGGTCTTTGAACTCGCTGCCGCGGAAATCGGCCTCGGTCAAGCCGAATTTCTGGATGCAGGTGCCCATTGCGCCGTCCAAAATCAAGATGCGTTCGGCAAGTGCCTGTCTGATAGTATTTTTTGTCGAATCACACATTCAGTTATTCAACCAGTCTGCAATTAAAAAAATATCACTTGATAGACTATTGGACACAAAGCTATCACTAAAAAGCCTATAAATCAGCCAATAAAGTCTTTTTACATTTTTGTGCAAATATAAGCGTGTTTTGCTTTTATCGACAATAATTGATTACAAGAGAATGATGGAATGCGCTGCTCAATAACTTTTCCCTTTCATCTTTTACCATAGAAATTATATTTGCACCGCTTAACAAAATTTAGAAAAAAAAATGGCAAAACGAACTTGGCAACCTGGAACAATGATTTATCCGCTGCCGGCAGTGCTGGTGAGCAGCGGGCGTATGGACGGCGAGCACAATGTTTTCACCGCATCGTGGACGGGCACTATCTGTTCCGACCCGGCAATGTGCTACGTATCAATCCGCAAAAGCCGCCACTCGTACAATATCATAAAAGAGACAGGCGAGTTTGTTATCAACCTGACGAACAAACAACTGGCGAAAGCCACCGACTGGTGCGGCGTAAAATCGGGACGCGAGGTTGACAAGTTTGAGGCAATGGGACTGACACCCGTGAAAGGCACTATGGTTGACGCGCCAATGATTGACGAATCGCCTGTCAGCATTGAGTGCAAAGTGGTTGAGATTAAAGAACTTGGCTCGCACGACATGTTTATTGCTAACGTTGTGGCCGTGAACGCCGACGAAAAATATATGAACCCCGAAACGGGCGCTTTCGACCTTGGCGCGGCCGATATGATTGCCTATATGCACGGACAATATTATAATATAGGTACGCCGATAGGCAAATTTGGATGGACAGTGCAAAAGAAAGGTAAATGAAACTGAAATTCACGCCAATAGAACACATTCAACTATGGCGCGGCAAGCACCTGACAGAGAATCAGTTTCTGCTGATACTCAGTTTTGTTGTGGGTTTGCTCAGTGGTTTGTCGGCTGTGGTGTTGAAAAACACCATACACTACACCTATCTACTTGTAATGAAGGCCATTAACTCTGGCTTCGGCATCTATATCTACCTTGCCTTGCCGGCCGTCGGCATATTGCTGACAACTCTGTGGCTGAAATATTTTGTCAAAGATAACATCTCGCACGGAATTACTCGCGTATTATTCTGTATATCAAGAAAAAACGGCATTATCAAACCGCACAACACATACACCGGCATTGTCGGCAGTTCGCTCACCATTGGTTTTGGTGGTTCGGTTGGAGCCGAGGCACCGATAGTGCTCACAGGCGCGGCAATCGGCAGCAACTTGGGGCGACTTTTCAAGCTGAACTACAAGCAGATAATACTGATGATTGGCTGTGGCGCGGCTGGCGCTGTGGCAGGCATTTTCAAAGCGCCAATTGCCGGATTGGTCTTCACACTTGAAGTTCTGATGCTCGATATGACAATGGCGTCGCTCTCACCACTGCTCATCTCAGCCGTCACCGCAACACTTATATCGTACCTTTTCCTAGGCAGCGAAGCCACGCTCTGCACCCTTCCACAGCCACCAACCTTCGAACTTCACAACATACCTCTCTACTTAGTTTTGGGCATTTTTGCAGGACTGCTCGGCTGGTATTTTACAGCAACATCAATGTCGCTTGAGAAGTGGTTTTCGAAGATGCTGAAACCCGGCAAGAAGATTATTATTGGCGGATTGATACTAGGCGTGCTGATTTGGCTCTTTCCCCCGCTCTTTGGCGAGGGCTACGACGCTCTGCGCGAGATACTTACTGGCAACGGCCAGCATATTCTTGACCACTCGGTATTCAGCCAGTTTGGCGGCGGAGTGTGGGTTATTGTCGGCTACTGCGCTCTGATGCTAGTTTTCAAAGTGATAGCCACATCGGCAACCACGGGTGCAGGCGGCATAGGCGGTGTGTTCGCACCTTCGCTGTTTATGGGCGGAATATTAGGGTATATGATGGCAAGACTGCTCAACTGCCTTGGATTCATCAGCGTAAGCGAAGTGAATTTCGCCCTTGTGGGAATGGCCGCCTTTATGTCGGCACTGATGCACGCACCACTGACCGGAATCTTCCTGATTGCCGAAATTACCGGCGGCTACAATCTGTTTGTACCGCTAATGGTGGCATCAGTAAGTGCTTATGTAACAATTTATTATTTCGAGCCACACAGCATCTACACAAAACGTCTGGCACAAAGCGGCGACCTGATTACACACAACAAAGACCGCGCCGCCTTGACACTAATGCGCCTTGAGAAAGAGGTGGAGCACGACCTGACCGAAGTGGGCCCCGACCAAAAACTTCGCGACCTTGTGAACGCCATATCGCACTCTCGCCGCAACATTTTCCCTGTGGTGGACGAAGAAGGCAAACTGATGGGTATCGTGATGCTTGACGATATCCGCAAAATAATGTTTAACACCGAAATGTATGACACCACATACGTTTATGAGCTTATGACAATGCCTCCCGACATAATCAAAATCACCGACACGATGGACATTGTGATGGACAAATTCGAAAAATCGGGCGCTTGGAACTTGCCTGTGGTGCGAAACGGACTGTATGTGGGCTATCTGTCGAAATCGAAAATTTACACCGCCTACCGCAAAGTGCTACTCAATTTTGCCGAAGAATAGCGTTTCTACACACTGATAAAAAATAAAACGCGGATTTCAGCATCTCCAAAAAGGAACAAATCGACAATCCTGCATTTATCTTATTAGTATTAAGATATTTATACACACAGACAATCATCATTATCAATCGAAAAATTCTATTAAAACAATAGAAATATATAATCAAAATCGGTAGATGATTACTGTAGCAAACACTACTTTTGCGCCCGAATTGAGCAACGTAAACTAAGGGGTAATAATATGTTCAGTGTCATGATTTTAGTGTTCGTTTTGGGCTATGTGGCCATAGCTCTCGAGCACCCGTTCAGAATTAACAAGACAGCACCTGCATTGTTCATCGGCACAGCTTTATGGGCCATATACATGCTGGGCGCGCCCGGAATCCTTGCCAAAGGCTACAGCGTATCGTGGGCCGAGTTTGCGAAAGACATTGCCGAGGGAATAACCACCGAGCACATTCATGAGTTTTTCGCTTCGGAACTGATACATCATTTAGGCGAGACATCTGAAATTCTTTTCTTCCTGCTTGGCGCCATGACAATTGTCGAGATTGTTGACCGCCACCATGGTTTCCGCGTTATAACAGAAAAGATACAGACAAAAAACAAGGTCAAACTGATGTGGATTTTGTGTCTGCTCACCTTCTTTATGAGTGCCATACTCGACAACCTCACCACCACCATTGTTATGGTCACACTGCTCAGCAAGATTGTCGGCGACCAAAAGACACGCTGGTTCTACGCCAGTATGATTGTGATTGCAGCCAACGCTGGCGGTACCTGGTCACCCATTGGCGACGTGACAACCATAATGTTGTGGATTGGCGGACAGGTGACAACTGGAAAGATTGTAACCGAAGTGTTCCTTCCAAGTATCGTCTGCCTGTGCGTTCCACTTACAATTGTCAGCTTTATGCTGAAAGGCGAGATTGAGCGCCCCGAGGCCGACGCCAGCAGCAACAGCGAGAGTTGGACAACACCACGCACGCAGCGTGCTATGCTTTTCATCGGTGTCAGCGGCCTTATTTTTGTGCCAATCTTCAAAACGATAACCCACCTGCCGCCTTACATCGGCATGCTGCTTAGCTTGTCGATAGTATGGGCCATAACCGAATTCATTCACAAGAACCACGCGCCTTCGGTTAAGAACCGCCTCTGCCCTACGGCCATAATCAACCGTATCGACACGCCGACAATATTGTTCTTCTTAGGCATACTTATGGCAGTGGCTGCACTCCAGTCGGCCGGACACCTTGCTGTGCTGTCGCATACCTTGGACCACTCGTTCAAAGACATGGCCGGCGGTGTTTACATCATCGATTTGATTATCGGTATCCTGTCGTCGGTTGTCGACAATGTGCCACTGGTTGCAGGTGCAATGGGCATGTATCCTATTGAGGCTGCCGGAGCCGTTGACTATGCGGCTAACTTTGTGCAAGACGGCATCTTCTGGGAGTTCCTGGCCTACACAGCCGGTACGGGCGGCAGCATGCTCATCATCGGGTCAGCAGCCGGAGTAGCCGCCATGGGCTTGGAGAAAATCGATTTTGTATGGTATCTGAAACATATAAGCCTGCTTGCGCTTCTGGGCTACCTTGCCGGTGCGGTGGTTTACATCATCCAAATATCGATATAGAACACACTAAAATTCAATATTTTGTAAAGACATCGCACTATGCGGTGTCTTTTTTGTTTTAATAAACCAGCCCGTAAAACAACTACGACAGAAACTTATGCCTTATCACCACCCGTCTGTTCAAAACTCCCACAAACAAACCGTAACGGCGCTCAATAGTTTTTTATATTCGCCTCAACAAATTCAAACACTAAAAGAATGATTTTTTCAACATTATTACAGATTCAGATGAACGGCGCCGCCGTTGACGCAGCTGCCGAAGCCGCACCAGAAACAATGTCACTTTTGAGCCTGACAATGAAGGGCGGCGTGATTATGATTCCGTTGGCAATATTGCTTGTCATCGCTGTTTACATCTTCATCGAGCGCCTGCTGGTGCTGAACAAAGCATCAAAGCTCGACGAGAACTTTATGAACAAGATAAAGGACTTTATCCACGACGGCAAGATTGAGTCAGCCACAGCGCTTTGCCAGTCAATCGACAACCCAATTGTGCGTATGATTGAAAAGGGCATCAGCCGTCTTGGCCGCCCTCTGAACGACATCAACACCGCTATCGAGAATGTTGGCAACATTGAGATTGCAAAACTTGAGAAAGGTATTCCATGGCTTGCAACCACTGCCGGCGGCGGTCCGATGATTGGTTTCCTCGGCACCGTAATCGGTATGATTCAGGCATTCTACAACATGTCGCAAGCCGGCAACAACATCGACATCTCAATGCTGGCTGGAGGCATCTACGTTGCAATGGTAACAACCGTTGCCGGACTTATTGTCGGCGTTGTGGCCTACTTTGCCCACAACTTCATATCGACACGCGTCGAGAAGGTTGTGAACGAAATGGAAGCCCGCACCACCGAGTTTATGGACCTGTTGAACGAACCTGTAAGCTAAACCGAAAATGGCACTCAAACGACATTCGAAAGTCAGCGGCGAATTCTCGTCGTCGTCAATGAGCGACCTTGTGTTCCTGTTGCTGATTTTCTTTATGATGACATCGACGCTGATTGCGCCAAACGCCTTGAAGCTGCTGCTGCCGCAAAGCAACAACCAGACTATAGCCTCAAAACCGATAACGACAGTGTCGATAACCAAAGACTTGCGTTATGCCATTGAAGGACAATATGTCAGCTTCGACCAACTTGAGCAATCGCTGGTGAACCGTGTGGGTCCGGCCGAGAACTATCCCGAGCCGCCAACCATATCGCTCCACGCTGACCAAAGTGTTGCTATTGAGCACGTTGTAAAGGTGATGAACATTGCCAAAGACCACAAATACAAACTCATTCTGGCCACCCGCCCGATTAAGAAATGATAGCTACCAAAGAACAACGAATTGCGACATTGGGCACTGTGGCTTTCAGCGTGCTGCTGATGCTTTTGCTGCTTTTTGTGACCTTCATCAACGAGCCGAATGCAGAGGAAGAAGGTATTCTTATCAATTTTGGCGACACCGAGCAAGGTATGGGTGAGGTTGAACCACGCCCCGCAGTTGCTCAGAACATTCCTACTCCGCCCCCGACTCCCACTCCACCCGAGCCAACACCCACACAGACAGGTGAGGAAGAAGTTATAAATCAAGATTTTGAAGAGTCGGCTGTAATTGAACAGAAAAAGAGAGCCGAACAGAAAAAACGTCAGGAAGAAGAATTGAAGCGCCAGCAAGAACTCGAGCAACAACGAATTGCCGAAGAACAACGCCGCCAGGAAGAGGAGCGTAAACGTCAAGAAGAGTTGCAACGCCAGCAGCAACAACAGCAGCAGCAGGAAATCAACTCAAGAGCAGCCAATGCGTTTGCTGGCCGCAACGCCAACGGTGGCAACACTGGCGAAGGTAACACCGGGCAACCCGGCAACCAAGGCTCGCTCAATGGTGACCCGAACTCAACCAACCGCGTAGGCGGAGGTGCTGGCAATGGCATCAATTTCAATCTGGCTGGACGCTCTTTCGGCTCAACACCGCCGAAACCCGAATACAACAGCAAAGCTGAAGGCAAAGTGGTGGTTGAAATCCGCGTTGACCGCCAAGGCAACGTTATCAGCGCTTCGCCAGGAAAAGCCGGAACCACAACCAACGACCCCGTTTTGCGTGAGGCTGCCAAAGCCGCCGCACTCAAGGCCAAATTCAATTCCGACCCCAACGCCGCTGAAATTCAGGTTGGAACAATTACCTATACATTTATTCAGCAATAAATGGCTGAAGAACATACTTTTGCGTGGGGCACAACGCACCGCTTCAACGACTATTCAACTTACATCCGCAATAAGTTTGGTGGCCGTGTGCAGAAAATATCGGTGAACGTAGGACTTTCGTGTCCCAACCGCGACGGCACCAAAGGCACGGGCGGCTGCATCTACTGCGATAACAGTTCGTTCACGCCAGCCTACTGCAACGCCAATGACAGCATTGCCGTGCAACTGCAAAAAGGGCGTGAGTTTTTCTCGCACAAATATCCCGATATGCGGTACATTGCTTATTTCCAAAGCTATACAAACACGTATGCGCCAGTGGAAACGCTTGAGCCGCTCTACCGCGAGGCCGTGAGCAACGGCATTGCCGGGCTCATTATCGGCACCCGCCCCGACTGCATCAGCCCGGAACTTTTAGAGATGCTGGCTCGCATAAATCGGATTGTGCCGGTGAGCATTGAGTTGGGCATCGAAAGCACCAGCAACCAAACACTCGAGCGCATCAATAGGCATCACACTTTCGAGGACACCATAAACGCAGCACAACTGTGCGCACAATACGGGCTTGAGACTGGCGGTCATCTGATTTTGGGACTTCCCGGCGAAACTGAATCCGATTTTCTTGAACACGCACGACGAGTGTCGGCATTGCCAATAAAAACGCTGAAACTGCATCAGTTACAAATAATTGACGGCACACCTTTGGCCGCCGCATATAGGCAGAACCCCAATTCAATCAGCACCTTCACACTCAACAGCTACATTGCCACAGTGGTGAGTTTTCTTGAGCATTTGTCGCCCGACATTGTGGTTGAGCGCTTTGTGAGCGTCTCGCCAACTGAGAAACTGATTGCCCCAAAATGGAACCGAATGAAGAATTTTGAAGTTGTGGCGCTAATTGACAAGGAATTGGAACTTCGCGACACCTGGCAGGGAAGGTTGTTTTGAATAAATCCCTGAAAAAATAATAGTCAGGGCCTCCCCTCTATCATTCTATAATCGTCACCGTATATTTTGCCTCAAACTTTTGTCCTACAGGCAGTTTGATGATGGCTTCCTTGTGCTCGAGAATACCGTCGCCGTTTTCGCTGTCGGCAATGCCCAACCACGGCTCAATGCAGACGAACGGAGCATTCGGTTTCGCCCATATTCCCAAATAGTTAAAATCGGGGAACTCAACAGCCACGGCAGTGTCGGACTTGTGGCTGCGAAGCGTCACGCAACGCGATTTAAGGTTGCGGAAAATGAGTGCATCGTTGTCGAACAGATGCTCGGTGAGCGGCAGTATGTTGCTGTCAGTCAGCACCGGAATGCTTTCGTCTTTGACCAAACCGTCTTTTGTGAGCGGGCTTGTCGAGAGTGTCTCGCGCTCGCTGAACTCAAGGTAGCAGTCGGTGTAACTCTCGCCTTCATTAATCGGGCAGTTGAAAGCCGGGTGCGCACCCACCGAAAAGTAGATGTCGCAATCGTCGGTGTTCTTAACTATATGTGTGATAATCAAATCATTGTCTTTAACTCGATAGCTGATATCGAAAGTGAACCGGAACGGATAATGCTCCAAAGTGCGCTCGTCGGCAGTAAGCCGGAACGTGATGCGGTCGCTTTCCTGCGAGAGCACGTGTAAGTTGTTGTTGTGGCGCACAATTCCGTGGCGCGGCATACTGTATAGCTTGCCGTTGTGGCTTGTCTGGCCGTTTTTCAGTCCGCCCACAATGGGGAAAAGCACCGGTGCGCTGCTGCCCCAAATGTCAGGGTTGGCGTTCCACACAAATTCGCGGCCGCTCGATTTTGACACTATAGAACTCAATTCGGCTCCCGTCTGCTCAATTTTGACGGTCAGGTTCAAATTGCTTATCTGGCATTCCATAACATTTATTGATTAAATGATTGATAGACTGATTGATAATTTTAATTATTGATTTATAGAAAGTTATCGATTCTCAAATTTATTATTCATATCGATGTATTCGCGTTTCAGAAGGCTGAACACTTCAAGGTCGTTGTAGTGGCCGTCGGCCGACACTTCGCCGTCGCGCTCGATGCCTTCGAGTTTGAAATTCAGCTTGATAGGAATTCTTCGACTCCGTTCGTTCCCGACAGCGCATTTAATCTCCAAACGATTCATATTCATCGAGTTGAAGGCGTATTGGATGAGTGCGTTGAGCGATTTCACCATTATTCCGCGCCCTTGCAGCGGCTTGGTGAGCCAATAGCCCAACTCTGCTCTGTGGCACGATAAACAGATGTGGCACAGCGAGATAATCCCGGCAAACGCACCTTTATATATTATGGTGAAATTCGTATAGTCTTCTAACTCGCTCATTTCGAGATAGTCTTCAACGTCCATTGGCGAATTGAAGCACGCCGCAATGGGTAGCCACTGCCGCAGATAGTTGCCCTGCGTGCTGAACGCGTCAAAAATCAACGACGCATCGGCCGCAACAGTGGGTCGCATGGTAATATCGTTATCAACTATAATCTCTTGTGTCATAACACTTTGCATTTGCCGGCAAAGTGCGCTACAGCACGTTGTTCGGCATTAGCAAATATGGCTTTTTTTGTGGATTTTTATAGCAACGAGAATGCAACGAAATGCATCACTCAACAGTCAAAATAGTTTCGTTTTCTCTCTTGATACGTTGCGGCAGTTTTTTCACCACCTGCGCATAACTGTGGCGTATCAAGCTGCGAATCAATTCGTCGGACAGACTGCCATACATATCAATTTGGTTCCAATGTTTCTTATTCATGTGATACGCGCCAGTTATCTCCGGATGCTCATCGCGCAGACTGATAGCGTACTCCGGTTCGCATTTCAGCACAAACCATTCGGTATCAGACAAATCAATCATCGCAAAAATCTTATTTAGTACTCTAAAGACCAACACATTGTCATCAAAAGGAAAATCCTCGGTGGCAAGCGGCATTTGCAGACAATATTCGCGAATTGTTTCGACGTTCATCTTCGAGCTTATCACTTCAAAAATAAAAAATAATGGCAGTCAGGAAGCGCGGAAAAAACTAAACCTTATTTCCTATCTCTCAAGTGAACCTCGCATTTTCTCAGCCATTAGCAATCCGCCCAAAATCATCACCATTCCGATAATGGCAAACACTGTAATCTTCTCATTTATAAGCGCAGCCGCAGTGATGACCGTAACCACCGGATTCAGGTAGATATAGTTAGACGCATTGACAACACCTATGTTTTTCAACACCACATTCCACAAAATGTAGCAAACCATAGAGGCCACAACACCCAGATATATCAGATTCATAAGCACTTTGGGTGTCGAAACCATATCGTATGTCAGAGTGAACCCATGAACCAGAGCCACCGGCACAATAGTCAGAAGCCCATAGAAGAATATTTTGCGATTGATGAATTTGCTTGAATAGCGATTCGCCATACGCTTCATTATCAGCGAGTAAAACGCCCATGACCAAGCCGCTGCAAATGCAAGTCCGTCGCCCAACGGCGATAGTTTCAGCACAAAGTGTCCGTTTAGCACAACAAGCGCCATTCCGGCAAAAGCCAGCAGCGAGCCACCTATCTGCCAACGGTTCATGCGCTCGTCTTTCGATGTGAGCGCCAGCAAGATATAAGTGAATATAGGTGTTGTGCACACTATCAGCGACACGTTGGATGTGTTGGTATACGACAAGGCAAAATTTTCTGCCAGAAAATACATCGAACCGCCCGTAATGCCCAAAGCGGCAAGCAGCAGTTCGTCTTTCAAACTATTGGCGAACAGCTTTTTAGGCGAAATAATCCATACCAAGGCGTATGCAAGCGCAAAACGGCAAACGAAAATGTCTATCGGAGTTAGTCCGTTGTTTATCAGCACTTTGGTCGACACAAAAGTTGTCCCCCAAATGACAACTATCAAAAACGCCAGAATATGGAACCGATAATTAGACATCGCAATCAATTTAGAGCTTCACCATTTCGCTTTATTACCAAAAAAAGCCGCTCAAAATGAACGGCTTTTCAGGTATGATAGAAATAATCCTTACTTCTTGTTCTTTTCGAATTTTGCATAACGGTTGCGGAACTTGTCGACGCGTCCTGCGGTGTCGACCAGTTTCATCTTACCGGTGTAAAATGGATGTGAGGCACTTGAGATTTCGAGTTTCACCAATGGATACTCAACCCCGTCTACTTCTATCGTATCTTTTGTGTTGACAGTCGATTTGTTGATGAAAATCTGTCCGTTCGACATGTCTTTGAACACTACCAGGCGATAATCACTGGGATGTATGTCCTTTTTCATTGTAGTATGTTTTTAAATAAAACTTTAATTTTTGAGTTGGCAAAAGTAGAACATTGATTCGGATTTTCAAATGTTTTTTTGCTTTCGATACTGATTTTCACACACAAATCGACATTTATTTGTATATCAAGTACTTGAAGGATAAATCCGTCAGCGTTTCACTTATTTCGAATTTATGGCATATTTTTTGAATCAACATGCGCAAAAAATTGTAATTTCGCACGATTGTTTTTTAATCGCAATCGATTGGCTAAAATATTGATTTTGAATATTTTAAAACAATCACTACAAATAGGGTTTTATTAACACGAAGACATTATATGGAAATTTCAGTATGGACATTATTAGTAGTGGGGCTCGGAACAGTGTTCTGTGCATTGCTATTAATAATAGGTATGGGAAACCTGCTCATCAGTGTGATTAACAGATTCTTCCCCGAAGAGGAACAAAAGGCACAGGCAACCGCAGTGGCCGCCGTCGCCCCGAATATCAAAGCCGCCATTGAGTCGGCCGTGAACACCATAACAGGCGGTAAAGGCAAAGTTGAATCAATCGAAAAAATTTAAAATATGAGTAAAAAAGTAAAATTCAGTCTGGTCTTCCGCGATATGTGGCAGTCGGCCGGAAAATACGTGCCACGCGTTGACCAACTGGTTAAAGTGGCACCCGCAATCATCAAAATGGGCTGTTTCGACCGCGTTGAGACCAACGGCGGCGGTTTTGAGCAAGTGAACTTGCTCTACGGAGAGAATCCTAACAAGGCTGTGCGCCAATGGACAAAACCATTCCACGAGGCTGGTATTCAGACACATATGCTCGACCGCGCATTGAATGGCATCCGTATGAACCCAGTGCCTGTTGACGTCCGAAAGATGTTCTACAAGGTGAAGAAAAAACAAGGCACCGACATTGCCCGCACCTTCTGCGGCTTGAACGACACTCGCAACATTATCCCGTCAATCGGCTACGCACACGACGGAGGAATGATTTCGCAGTGCTGCCTTTGCGTCACTTTCTCACCAATCCACACTGTTGAATACTACACAAAACTCGCTTTTGAGCTGATTGAGGCTGGTGCCGACGAAATCTGTCTGAAAGATATGGCCGGAATCGCACGCCCCGTATCGCTTGGCGAAATTGTGAAGAACATAAAGGCCAAATATCCGAAAATCACTATCCAATACCACGGTCACGCTGGTCCGGGCTTCTCAATGGCAACCATTCTTGAGGTCTGCAAAGCCGGCTGCGACTTTGTCGATGTTGGTATGGAGCCGCTTTCGTGGGGTACTGGCCACGCCGACATTCTGGCCGTTCAGCCGATGCTGAAGGACGCAGGTTTCGACGTCCCTGAAATCAATATGGAAGCCTATATGGAGGTCCGCACTATGATTCAGGAGATGATGGACGACTTCCTTGGCTACTACATTCCAGCTCGCAACCGCCAGATGAACTCACTGCTCATCGGACCGGGACTGCCAGGTGGTATGATGGGTTCGCTGATGACCGATTTGGAGACAAATCTGGAGTCGCTCAACAAATGGAAAGAGAAGAACAATCAGCCGAAACTTTCTCAAGACCAATTGCT
Source organism: Salinivirgaceae bacterium (assembly GCA_017557605.1). Lineage (GTDB taxonomy): Bacteria > Bacteroidota > Bacteroidia > Bacteroidales > SZUA-534 > RUG13583. The sequence continues at coordinate 11,023 of JAFYYJ010000055.1, read as the reverse complement.
TGTGAAACTTTTCGACGAGGTAAAATATGTATGGCCGATGATGGGCTATCCGTGCTTGGTTACACCTTTCAGCCAGTATGTCAAGAATATGGCACTGATGAACGTGATTCAAATGGAGAAAGGCAAAGGACGCTGGTCACTCATTGCCGACGACATTTGGAATATGCTGCTCGGCAAATCTGGTAAACTGCCTGGCCCAATCGCACCTGAACTTGAGGCCAAAGCCAAAGAGCAAGGCCGCGAATTCTTCACTGGCAATCCACAAGACCCATATCCAGACGAACTCGACACCTTCCGCAAGGAGATGCAGGAGAACGGCTGGGAACTTGGCGAGGACGAAGAGGAATTGTTCGAGTTGGCTATGCACCCGCAGCAATATCGCGCTTACAAGAGCGGTAAGGCCAAAGCCGATTTCGAGGCCGACCTTGCAAAACGCAAAGCCGAAAAATGCGCTGGCAAAGGCAGCCTAACACTGCCACAAACAGTTGTGGTTGAGGTGAATGGCGAGAAATACAATGTTGTGATTGGCGCCAACAACGGCACTGCAGCACCTGCACAGCAGGCAGCCGCTGCCACACCTGCAGCAGGCAACACCGCAGGAGCAAAAGAGTTGACTTCGCCGCTCGAAGGCAAGTTCTACCTTGTAAAATCGTCGGGTGACACAGCCGTGAAAGTGGGCGACACTGTTAAAAAAGGCCAGACCGTATGCTACGTTGAGGCAATGAAGACATTCAACGCCATTGCCGCTGAAGAGGACGGCGTGGTTGTCGAAATCTGCCAAACAAGCGGCGCATCAGTGGCTGAAGACGATGTTCTGATGAAAATTAAGTAATTAGTTATGAGCGAGATATTTGAAAGAATATACAATATGACTGCCATCAGCAACATCATTGCTGAACCGCAGTTCCTTATAATGTACGCTCTGGCTTTTCTGTTGCTCTATCTGGGCATCAAAAAGCAATACGAGCCGCTGCTGCTCATCCCGATAGCCTTCGGAGTGCTGATTGCAAACTTCCCTGGCGGCGGTATGGGCGTTCTTGGCGCTGATGGTGAGGGACTTGTCCACTACACCAAAGACGGCGTTGAGATGGCGAAAAACGTGTATGAGATGTCGCTGCCCGAAATTGCGCACGACCTTGGCATTATGAACTTTATCTACTATGCGCTCATCAAATCGGGTCTTCTACCGCCTATCATCTTTATGGGTGTGGGTGCGTTGACAGACTTTGGTCCAATGCTGCGCAACCTGAAACTTGCAATCTTTGGCGCTGGCGCACAGTTCGGAATCTTTGCCGTGCTGATTATCGCAAGCTACTGCGGATTCACAATGCAAGAGGCTGGTTCACTTGCCATTATCGGTGGTGCCGACGGCCCGACAGCAATCTTCACAACCATCAAACTGGCACCGCACTTGTTAGGCCCTATTGCCATTGCAGCCTACTCTTATATGGCGCTTGTGCCAGTGATTATTCCGCTTGTTGTGAAGTTGACTTGCTCTGAGAAAGAGTTGAAAATCAATATGAAAGAACAAGACCGCCTATATCCGAACGCAAAAGAGTTCAAGAATATGCGCGCCTTGAAAATCATTTTCCCGATTGCCACCACAACTGTTGTGGCCATTCTGGTTCCGACAGCCGTTCCGTTGGTTGGTATGCTGATGTTCGGTAACCTGATTAAAGAGGTTGGCGCCAACACATCGCGTATCTTCGATGCTGCTTCGAACGCCATAATGAACTCGGCTACAATCTTCTTGGGCTTGTCAGTGGGTGCAACAATGACTGTTGACGCATTCCTGAACCTTCAGACAATCGGTATTGTGGTTGGTGGATTCTTCGCCTTCGGCCTGTCGATTTTCGGCGGCATTCTGCTGGTGAAGATTTTCAACCTGTTCTCGAAGAAGAAAATCAACCCGCTGATTGGTGCAACCGGCTTGAGCGCTGTGCCAATGGCATCGCGTGTGGCAAACGACATTGCGCTGAAATACGACCCGCGCAACCACGTGCTCAACTACTGTATGTCGTCGAACGTATCGGGCGTGATTGGCTCGGCAGTGGCCGCAGGCATTCTGATTGCCTTCCTTGGGTAAATTTTTATTGTTAGACAGATATGAAAAGCGCCTTCCTTCGGGGAGGCGTTTTTTTTATTGTTGCCATTCCAACTTCAGCAGCGCCATTTTGTTCTCAATTCCGCCACCATAGCCGACAAGTTTGCTTCCTGCCCCAACAACACGATGGCACGGGATAATAATGCCAATAGGATTCCACCCCACCGCGCCGCCAACAGCCTGCGCCGACATTTTTTCAATACCATGTTTTTTAGCTATTTGTGCGGCAATGTCGCCATAGGTCACGGTTTTGCCGAAAGGAATTTGCCGCAAAATTTCCAAAACATCTTTACGGAAAGGCGTTGCGTTCTCTATCCTGAAATCTGGTGTGAAATCTGGCTCTCGGCCCGAAAAATAAATATCCAGCCAACGGCTGACATCTTTAAAAACAGGCAAAGTATCGCTTGACTTCACCGCATTGCCCGATTTTACGAAATGCACTCCCGTCAGCACTTCGCCATCGGAAGTCAGAAGAAGATTGTCGAACGCGGCAGGCGTAGTATATATGGATGTGAAGGTCATTTCTTCTTTTTCTTCACTTCGGGCAGTTCGTCATACATTGCCGAAACCAATTCCGCAAGAAAGTCGCGGTTATCTACATTATCAACCAAAAGCATCTCTTTCGCGCCCTCGTAAGGAAGTTGCAGCGGTGCATCTGGCATTTTCTCGCGCGCCGATTTGACAGGCTTCACAAGAAATCTGTTATCGTAAATACCACCTACTATTTTGTCGCGGTAATAGATGATATACTCGCCCATCATCTGGCGGTAAGTTATTTCATTCAGCCCCGAAAGCTGTTCTAGAATAAATTCGGCGTATGATTTTGAAGTTGGCATAGGTTTTAGTGTTTTTATTGCACAAATAACAACCGCAAATATGCACAAATAATTGCGCGCGCAAAAAACTCTCCCATTCTGTTTAAGTTGTTGCTAAATTTGCCGACAGCGAAATTCTTTCAAGAACGTTTTTTCAAGCAATTATGAACATAAAAAACAGCAAATTCTACCGATTGTTCGACAACGAATTACTTGCGCTGATTTGGAATATAGCCTTGGCAATATTAGTGTATATGGCCTGCCGCTTTTTGTATTGGGCCGAAAACTACCAGAGTTTCAGTCTTACGGCCTCACAATGGGCGCAGATTCTGCAAGGCGGACTGAAATTCGACCTCTCAGCAATACTATATACCAACATTTTACTGCTTTTGCTACTCTCGTTCCCGTTCCATCTGAAAGAGAAAATCCACCCACTGATTGGCAAAATTCTTTTTGTGCTGATAAACAGCATTGCCGTTGTTGTCAACCTGTCGGACGCCGTGTATTTCAAATTCACAGGACGGCGCACCACAGTCACTGTATTTCAAGAATTTGCGTCGGAAGACAATCTGACATCGATTTTTGCCAAAGAATTCGTAAATCATTGGTACTTAGTGCTTGCCGGAATTATACTGATTCTCGCTATTTGGAAATTATACAAGACACCGGCATACAAACGACCCAAAAATCTAATATCATTCTATTCGATTAAAACCGCTGTTTTCTTATTACTGATTTACTTGACAATCAACGGTATGCGTGGCGGTTTCGGAACTGCCGTCCGGCCCATAACAATAAGCAACGCCAACCAGTATGCGTCGAAACCTGCCGAGGCCGCTTTGGTGCTTAACACACCGTTCTCGATATTCCGGACCATAGGCCAGGAAGCATTTGTAACGCCCTCCTACTACACCGACAGTGAGTTGGAAGACATATACACGCCCGTCCACCAGCCAGCCGACACGGCCCAATTTAAAGCCAAAAACGTTGTTGTGTTCATAATCGAAAGTTTTGGAAAAGAATACATTGGCGCGCTCAACAAGCACATCGACAGCGCTTATCAGGGATTCACGCCTTTTACTGACTCTCTCATAGGCAAAAGCCTGACATTCAGACACTCATACAGCAACGGACGCAAAAGCATCGACGGAATGCCGTCAATTCTGTCAAGCATCCCGATGTTTATTGAGCCTTTTTTCCTAACCCCTGCATCGATGAACCGACTGAGCGGTATAGCTGGCGAGCTGTCGAAAAAAGGCTATTACACAGCGTTTTTCCACGGCGCCAAGAACGGTTCAATGGGTTTTCAGGCCTTTGCCAACGCCACCGGCTTCCGCGACTATTTCGGCCGCACGGAGTACAATCAAGACAATCGTTTTGGCGGCGACAACGATTTTGACGGTACGTGGGCCATTTGGGACGAGCCGTTCATGCAATTCTACGCCACCAAGATGAGCGAGATGCCGCAACCGTTTATGACGGCCATTTTCACCGCATCATCGCACCACCCGTTTGTCATTCCGGAGCAATACAAAGACTCGTTTCCTGAGGGCTCGCTGGTGATTCACAAGTGCATACGCTACACCGACAACGCTCTGCGGAGGTTTTTCGACTACGCATCAAAGCAAGAATGGTACCCGAATACCATTTTCGCCATTACCGCCGACCACACAAATCTTACCGAACAGCCCGTATATCAGACCGATTTAGGTGGGTTCTGCGTTCCAATCATCTTCTTCGACCCGTCGGGAAGCCTGCCAACAGGCATCTCTGACAAGATAGCGCAGCAAATCGACATAATGCCTACCATTCTAAGCGCGCTGAACTACAGCAACCCTTACATCGCCTTTGGCTGCGACCTGCTCACAGAACCCGACTCGAGCCTATTTGCCGTCAACTACTGCAACGGCATCTACCAGTATGTCAAAAACGGAATGGTGCTCCAATTCGACGGCAAAAAAAGCACCGGGCTCTATCGGCTGACTGACATGCTGATGCAAAACAACATTCTCGGCCAATCTGAATATCAAACCGATATGGAATGCGAACTGAAAGCCGTAATCCAACAATACATGACACGCATGAACGGTGATATGCTGACAATTGATAATTAAACACTTAGACCAACATTTAACTTATAGGTTCTTCATTCAGCAATTATCGGTTTCAACTTTTCATTTTTTACTGAAAAGATTTACTTTTGCGGCCATAATAAAAACAACAACAAATAAAAAAATATACAAAATGGGACGCGCATTTGAATACCGCAGAGCAGCGAAAGAGAAACGCTGGGGACACATGTCAAGAATATTTCCGAAACTTGCGAAAGCAATAACGGCGGCTGCCAAAGAAGGCGGCACCGACCCCGACATGAACCCTAAACTGAGAACTGCCATTCAGAATGCCAAGAGCGAGAACATGCCGAAAGACAATATCGATGCTGCGATAAAACGCGCAACAGGCAAAGATGCTGAGGCATACACCGAAGTGAACTACGAAGGCAAAGGTCCTCACGGAGTGCTGGTTTTTGTTGAGTGCATGACCGACAACACCACCCGCACCGTTGCCAACGTGAAATCGTACTTCAACAAGCACAACGGCGGACTTGTACCTACAGGCTCGCTCGAGTACATGTTCTCACGCAAAGCCGTTCTCGAGTTCGAAAACAAACCCGACATCAACCTTGAAGACCTTGAGCTTGAACTGATTGACGCCGGTTTGGAGAGCTTCGACGTAGACGGCGACACCGTTTACGCATACGCTGACTACACCGAGTTCGGCTCAATGACACAAGCCTTTGAGAAACTGGGCATCGAGGTCAAAAAAGCCACACTCCAACGCTTCCCGCAGAACGCCATGGAGTTCACTGACGAGCAGATTGCCGACATCGACAAGCTGATTGAAAAACTTGAAGACGACGATGACGTTCAGGCTGTTTACACAAACATAGCTTAATATCATTTTTCTCATATTCAATTTAGTTAGGCAGAGTGCCGTTCTTAAAGAGCGGCACTTTTTTTGTCGAATAAAAAAGACACACTATAAAAATTTCTTTTTTATTTTTAGAGGCACTAATACCGACACGATGAACTACCTGAACGACAAAAAAACAGAGTCATTTTTAGATTGCTTCAACTATGACCTGACGCAATTCTTCCGCGACGAATATACCGAGGTGGAAAGCGTTGAGACTCAGGCCACTTTTATGGTTATCAACGAAAAGGAATTGGATAAACCCGAATTTGGAATCTTCAATCGGCTGCAATTCCGCATTTTCTACGACAAGGAGACGATAACCGCCGACAATCCTGTAAATGTCAAGTTCATAGCCGACAGCTACACTCCTGCCGACATCAAAAATGTCGCCGACACCATTCATGAATTTTTCGGCCTCGATGACTCTGGAATCTGCGCCACAGCCAGCATCGACACTTACAGCCAAAACGAATATGATTTGTTCTGGACCATTGGCGACGGCGAGAGTTTCATCAGTATCGAAAAGAGCGAGAGCGAAGGTCTTTCTCTTAACATACTATTCTACAACAACTTAACCAAGCCTCAAGTTGTCGACTTTCCAAAGTATTAATTGAAGGAGTGTTTGATTAATTAAATGATTTATAGGCAATAAACTTCTGACTTCTAAATCCTATTCACAAATGGACTTCAGCATAAAAACAGGAACCATTGGGACAGAAACAACAATTGTTGAGCCCAAACAGACAGCCAAACAAATGGGTTCGGGAACACTGAATGTCTTATCGTCACCTGCACTGACAGCCATTATGGAAGGCACCGCCTACCGCAGCATTGAGAGCCAACTGCCCGAAGGATTTACAACCGTGGGAATTCAGATGAACCTTGCGCACAAACGCGCATCGAAACCTGGCGAAGTGATAACCTGCACATCGGAAGTCACAAAAACCGAAGGCCGCAAAGTGTTTTTCAGCATCACGGCAAGTGACAGCCACGGCGAGGTTGGCGCCGCAGAGCACATCCGCTACATTGTCAACGCTAAAGAGTTTTTGGGAAAGATTTAGCCTGCAACTAAAACTCACTCAATAAGTTTAAAAATCAAATTCCCTGAATTTTTGTCGCTTGTATAATAGTACAAGTCTGAGTTAAGGTTATACGGACTATTTCCTTTAGTATCGTTCTTATAATAAACAAGTTGCGTTTCATCGCCAAACCGGAACGATACGCTGTCACCCAAATAGTAAAGCATAACATTCTTTGCATAATCAACTGTCGGATACGCGCCTTTATCCCCGTCAAACGCCACTTCACAAGCGGAACCAGAGGCTATCACATAACTGTTTTTGTCTGTCGAATTTGACCAGTGCTTATGCCCTTCCGCAATAACTGTAACCTCTTTCGGGGTATCATTTTGAATGTAGCAACCAACCGTAAATGCGTCATCCGACTTACACGAAGCGAATGTAGAAACAAGCATTGTGCCAATTAAAAGATGTTTTCTTTTCATAATATTTTGATTTATATCACGATAGCACAAACGTCATATTATGAGCAATATTGCCAATCATCATTTATTCAATTCAATTTAGTTAGGAATAAGAATCGCCCAGTCTGCGTTCAAAAATAGCCATCAACAATGTTTCATTTTTCCAACAATTTTCTACTTTTGCGCTACTCAAAAAAAGCTACGATAAATGCTTATTCTAAACAACATAAACAGAGGGATTTCCACTACGGGCGCACCATCGACACGGTGCACAATCGCCTATATTCCTTCGACTACAACAACAACCCCTTGCGGGGGTCGAATGTGATATGTGGTTTAAGCGAATAAATAAGCATTTAGTTAATCTTGTAAAAATCAAACAATTATGCAGATATTGAAATTTGGCGGCTCATCGGTAGCCAACGCCGAACGTATTGAACAATTAGCAAAAATAATAGGCCGATACAAATGCCAAAAACAATTGGTGGTGGTGGTTTCGGCACTGCAAGGTGTCACCAACCTATTGGAAAACAGCGCAAAAGCCGCGCTCGAGAATTCTGACCAGTACACAGAGTTCATCGACGAGATTCGCCGCCGCCACATCGAAATAATAAACGAACTTGTGGCCGACGAACAAAAGGCCGCAATGACTGAATTCATCAAGGACCGCTGCTCTGAAGCCAACAAGATTTGCCAGAGCGTGAAGTTCTTGAGCGAGTGCTCTGACCGCACCCGCGCCAAACTGCTCTCAATGGGCGAACGTATGTCGTCGACGCTTATCAGCGCGGCTCTCAACAATTTGGGGCTGAAAAACGTGCTGATTGACGCGCGCAACATCATCATAACCGACAACTGCTACCTTCAGGGACACGTTGACCACGCCCTGTCGGAACAGAAGACGCGCAACGCCTTCCGCAATTTCGAGGGCATTGCCGTGGTGCCGGGATTCATTTCGAGCACCTGCGACAGCGAGCCTTCAACCCTTGGCCGCGGCGGTTCTGACTACACTGCCGCGCTGTTGGGCAACTATCTCAACGCATCGCTAATCGACATTTGGACCGACGTGAGCGGAATGCTGACAGCCGCACCGAACATTGTTTCGGCCGCATATCCGATTAAATCAATGAGTTACGAAGAGGCAATGGAACTCTCGTACTTTGGCGCAAAGGTCATCTACCCGCCGACCATCCAGCCGGCTTTGGAAAAGAAAATCCCTATCGGCATAAAGAATTCTTACGCCCCCGACGACGAGGGAACAATGATTACCGAGCACCCGAACCACGGCGACGCCACGGTAAAAGGCTTCTCGTCAATCGGCAACATATCGCTGATAACCGTTTCGGGCAGCGGAATGATTGGGGTGCCGGGCGTGGCAATGAGAGCCTTCAAGGCGCTTTGCGTGGGAAATGTGAACGTGCTGTTCATCACCCAGTCGTCGAGCGAGCACACCATCTGCGTGGGCATTTACACCAACGACGCCGAGCAGGCCTGCGCCCGTTTGAATGAAGAATTCGCCATTGAGATTGAGCGCAAGATTGTGCACGCCATCGAGTCGGAAGACGGGCTTGCCATCATCGCCGTGGTGGGCGACAAAATGCGCGAGCAGGTGGGCATCGCCGGAAAGGCATTCCGTCTGTTGGGCGAGAACGGCATCAACATCCGAGCCATCGCGCAAGGCGCAACAGAGCGCAACATATCGATAGTAATCAAGGAAAAAGAGGTTGCAAAGGCGCTGAATGCGCTGCACGACGGCTTCTTCCTGTCGAAATACAAACGCGTGCACCTGTTTATGGTGGGCGTGGGCACGGTTGGCGGCACAATGCTCGACCAACTGCGCGACCAGACCGATTTCCTGAAAAACGAGTACGGAATCGATATCCGCGTGGTGGGCATATCGAACTCTAAAAAAATGATTTTCAACCGCAAAGGCATCGACCTTGCCAATTGGCGCGACCTTTTGGCCAACGCCACCGAGGCTGCCAATCTGCCGGCTTACGTTGAGAATATCAAGCAGTTGAACCTGCGCAACAGCATCTTCATCGACAACACCGCTTCGCACGAACTGCCGAAAATGTACAGCCGCGTGGCGCAGTTGAGCATCCCAATTGTGGCTTCGAACAAGATTATGGCTTCGTCACCGCTTAAGACTTATCTCGAATTCAAGAAGGAAGTGAAGGCTTGCGGCGTGAAATTCCTGCACGAGACGAACGTGGCAGCAGGTCTGCCGGTTCTGAAGACGATTGAGGACCTTGTGGCTTCGGGCGACAAGATTGTGAAGATTCAAGCCGTGCTGTCGGGCAGTCTGAACTATATTTTCAACACCATCAGCAGCGACGTTCCGTTCTCGCAAGCCGTTGTCCAGGCACGCGAAAAGGGTCTGACCGAACCCGACCCAGCCATCGATTTGAGCGGCCTTGACGTTCGCCGCAAGATTTTGATTCTTGCTCGCGTGGGCGGCAATATGCTCGAACTTGACGACGTTATGAAGAACGATATCATCCCTGAAAACGAGTTGAAAGCCAGCAACTTCGACGAACTTTTGGCCAATCTGAAGCGTAACGACGCCAAGATTGAAGCCATCCGCGCCGAATCGGCCGCCGCAGGAAAGAAACTGCGCTATGTGGCAGAGTTCGACAACGGCAAGGCTGTGACAGGCCTGCAAAGCGTCGACGCAAGCCACCCGGCCTACAACCTTGACGGAATGGACAACATCATCTTGCTCTACACCCGCCGCTACCACGACCAGCCACTCGTCATCAAGGGCGCAGGCGCCGGTCCGGGCGTTACGGCTTCAGGCGTATTTGCGGATATGATGAGGCTTGCAAATATGTAGAGTTTTCGCACAGACGACACAGATAACACTGATTTATAATTTGATAGTCAATGATATTTTACAGCACTAACGACAATAACATCACTGCGGACTTGAAAACCGCTGTGCTCAAAGGTCTTGCACCTGATAAGGGTTTGTATATGCCCGAATCGATACCCGTACTTCCAAAATCGTTTTGGGACAATATCCCAGGCAAAACAATGGGCGAGATTGGCTTTGAAATGCTCAAGCCTTACTTCTGCCCTGATATTCCGGAAGATACGTTCCGCAAAATGGTCAACGACGCGTTCAACTTCCCAGTGCCTGTGGTCAAGATAACTGACCAAATCAGCACTGCCGAACTGTTCCACGGACCAACGTTGGCGTTCAAAGACGTGGGCGCACGCTTTTTGGCTCGCGTAATGTCGTATTTCGCAAGCAATCAAGGCGATATCAATGTGCTTGTTGCCACTTCGGGCGATACGGGCAGCGCCGTGGCCAATGGCTTTTTGGGCGTGAAAGGTGTGAAAGTGCACGTGCTCTACCCGTCGGGATTGGTGAGCCGCCTGCAAGAGCTGCAGTTCACCACTTTGGGACAGAACGTTACTGCCTACGAGGTGAGCGGCGTGTTCGACGACTGCCAGCGAATGGTGAAAGAGTGCTTTATGGATAAAGAGTTGAACGAGAAGCGGATACTGACATCGGCCAACTCAATCAACCTTGCACGGTTCCTGCCGCAAAGCGTTTACTACGCATACGCGCTGTCGCAGATTCCGCAAGAGCGTTGGAAAGACGTGGTTATGACCGTGCCGAGCGGCAACTTCGGCAACATC
>JAFYYJ010000054.1 GCA_017557605.1 Salinivirgaceae bacterium | reverse complement strand
TTCAATCACTTTCTCAACAAAATACGGTGTTATCGGAAGGAAGTAAACCTTGTCGGCCACGCCGTCGGATGTTTGGATTGTTGCAATATTCGGGTTAATCAACACTGTCGATATACCCTCTTCGCGCATAGCTTTCAACGCCTGCGAACCTGAATAGTCAAACTCTCCCGCCTGACCGATTTTCAACGCTCCCGAACCTAACAAGAGCACTTTTTTTACTTCTTTCATATTCTCTGTATTTTGTAGTTATTTATTACGTATATCTCTTATTATCATTGTGTTAATCCGTCAACTTTTGATTTTGTCGGCAATCTCCGGAAAATAGTGGGCAAAATCCTGTTCAACGTTCACGTTTGTGAAACCGTTGCGAATTACCACCAGAATTGTGTCATTGCCCGCAATGGTGCTGATAACCGACGGCATGCTTGCGTCGTCGATGAGTTGCGATATCGGCTGCGCAAATGCAGGTACTGTTCTGATTACAAGCAAATTACCCGAAAACTCCATTGACAGGAATCCGTCCATTGATGAAGGCGTTTTTGGCGAGCCTTGTGTTGGTGCGGGGGTGTTGGGCAAAGAATAATGGTAACGTCCGTCGTTGGTGAACCGTTTGAAAATTTTCAGCAGCTTCAAATCGCGTGAAAGTGTTGCCTGCGTAACCGAACACCCTTTTGAATGAAGAATTTGAAGAAGTTTTTCTTGTGAGTCAACCTCCTCATTCTGAATGATTTTTGTTATCAACGCCAGCCTTTGGCTTCTATTTTCCATTAACGGATAATGTTTTTTTATTCATTCAGGGTGCAAAAATAATTCATTTTTGTTGGCATTTCTCCACGTTGATATATTGTGAAAAAATATAAGAAATACACTTATTAAAGGGTGAGAGGGAAGGGGTTTAGAGATGAGAAAAATGGCTCTTTCTCAGAAGTATGATAAAAAAACAGAGGCGCCATATTATGACGCCTCTGTCAGATATTCAACGTTCTATCAAATTTTAATACACCATTACTCGTTTAACCACATTGCAAGTTTTAACAATGTAAACGCCTGTGGTGTTGATGGTTATCTCGACACGGACGCGATTAATCGCGTCCCTACAAATCAAATTGCCCATTGAATCATAAACAGAAATTTCGTCAGTGGCATTCTCAACCACAATGGTGTTGCCGTATGCGTAGATATTCACTGCACAGGCCGCAGATTCGTTGACAGCAGTGCTTTGCTGTGCGGCAATTGTAACAACTATCGATGCATCTGCTATATCGTTGTAATTCTCGTTGCCCTCAACCTTATAATAGATTGTGTAAGTACCAGCATCTTTAGCGTATGGCAAATCTTCGGAATATTTGCCGTCAGCACCTAACTTGTATAACAACGTGCCATTTTCGGCAATGCCGGCAGTAATAAGATTTTGTGCGTTACTGTTCTCTACAAGATTGGCTATAGCCTCAGGTGCTTTTACAAGCGTGGCATCGGCTTTTGTGATGGCAAAGAATGCCATACCGCTAAAGGAGTAGTTTCCGCCCTTGTTAGAAATGGACACTTTGGCTGTTCCGGCGTTGATGTTATCTTCATAAGTAACCGTGTACTCGCTTTCAGCAATCACCTTTTCGCCGTCGCTAACAGTCAATGTCGGCATTTTGGCTGTACCATCATACACAAAAGATTGCTCGCTTAACGTAATGGCAATACTTTCAATGGTTTTGGTTGTAATTGTGAATGTTGCTGAACCACTCACAACGTAGTTCCCGCCCGTCTTTCCGCTGATGTTCACGGTTGCTGTTCCAGCATTGGTGTTGTCGGTATAAGTAACAATGTACTCTCCTGCGGGAATTACTGTTCCGCCGTCGCTCACGGTTACTGACGGTTTTTGCTCTTCGCCGTTGAACTCGAATGTTGTGTCGCTCAAAACAATGGTTGGGTTGTTGACGGTTTTGGACGCAATGGTGAACGTAGCCGTGCAACAATAGTTGCCGCCTATGGTAATCATGACGGTTGCCGTGCCAGCGTTGATGTTATTGATGTAAGACATGGTGTAGTCAGCAGTGTCAAGGTCGTTTTCGCCATCGTTGACCGATGTGATAGCCGGTGTTTTGGCCGTGCCGTCATAGGTAAATTGTGTCTCGGCCAATGTTACAACAGCGTTCTCTAACACTGCAGGCGTAATGGTGAACGTTTTTTCGGCTGAGCCGGTATAATTATTTTGTCCATAAATGGTTACGGTGTATTCGCCCGCATCCGTTAAGTTGCCTGATAGCGTTCCAAAGGTGTAATCTGAATTTACCACAAGTTTAGTTTCGCCATCTTTTACCACGGGCTCTTGCGCGGAGCCGTTATAAACTGCCGGCACTGTGGCAATATCGTCCGACACAACGCTTTTTGGCTCTATTACATACTCAATATAGCCAACTACATCGCAATAACTACCAATACCTGTTAAAGTTAGATAGTATGTGTCGGCATTGATGTAAGTGTTGCTGAAATGGTTTATGGTATAATCGGTACCCTCGACAAGTGTGTTTTGTCCGTCGCTAACCACAATGGTAGGGTTAAGCGTACTGCCAGTGTAGGTTTGCGATTGAATATCTGCCACCGAAATGTCGCTGTGCGATAGCGATTTGCGTGTTTGAGCATTCACCGTTACAGCACTTGCAGGCATGGTAAAATGTACTTGATAATCATTGTCTTTTATAACCTCAACACTATTGCCTGCGGCATCGGTTACTTTTATGTTGCCGAAAATATATCCGCCATTTTCGGCGTAAATGTAAACTGTCTCATCAACCACAGCAGTTTCAGTGCTAAGTGTGTAATGTGGTGTTGTTACGTTGGATGTTACCGAGTATGTTATCAACGGCAATAGAAGTTTGCCTTCGGCCAAACTTGAGCCAAAATTCTCCGTAATGTCAACACGGTTGCCGTAATCGTCTAAATAGTAATATGTAAAGCCTTCGGCTATATTAGTGAACACAGTTTGCGCAAAATTAGCGACTTCTATGCGGCCGCCACCAATAATAAATTTACCTCCACACGGTGTTGCATCCACATTATCAGCAACGAAAGTGCCTGTTTGGTTTGCACCGCCATGGGTTGTCAATGAATAAACAATCGCCTGAGATACAATTGCTGAGCAATATCCACCTGAGACTTTTGAAACATGCACGGTTACACCATCGCTTATTATTAAGTGGGCATTTTCCGGAATATTAACGGAACCGAGAGAAATGTCTTCAGTAATTTTATACCAACCACTAAGACTTGAAAGGTATTTTGTTTTTTCATCTGGCACGATTGTTATTGCCGATGCTTCATCGTTTCCTCCTATTGCACATTCGTAAATGAAACTCAAATAACCCGGTTGGTTGTTTTTCCCATCAATTATGGCATATTTGGCAGTGGCGGAATCGGCATCCTCATTACCATGAAATTTTGTTCCCAACATTCCTTCCAAAGCGGAACAACCGGAAAACATATCAGTTGACTGTGTTGCTGCAGGCAAATTCCAATTGTCATAATCAACAATGATTTTGGATAATTTGCTGTCATTTTGGAACATGCCTGATGTGTTTGTTACTGCCGATATGTTGGCATTGGCAAGATTGATTGTGGTTACTTCGGTAAATCCCGCAAATAGTTCGGAACAATCAGCAGGGAAAACCACCCCCTGCGTGCATTGAACAGACTTCACATTAGTGTTGCCACTATAAGCCTTGACTTCGGTTGCTGTGAATCCGCTATTGATTGTAAGCATACCATCGTTTAGTACAACAGGCTTTTTATCGAATAATGCGTTTACGGTTACAGCACATTTCGGTTGACGATATTTTTTAACATCAACGCCTTCAGCAATCACATTTCCATTGGCATCAGTTACGGTTACCGACTTTAATTCACTATCAGAGTTTGGGGTTATAGTGAGTATAACAGGTTGAAGATATAATGCCGATATTTCGCTTGGTGTAATAGTTCCACCGGTAATTCCTTCTGCAATGGTTACGTTGTATCTTGTGTCATCTTTTGGGTATATAACTCGACTATTGTCACCAACTCCGTTAATAATGGTAAAATAATTTGCCACATCTTCACCCTGAAGGACTTCATTATCATGGCAGTATTTTATAGTTCCTGTATAAGGGTAATAATCTCCTCCAATGTATGCGGCGTCTATCAATTCTATTCCATCGGTTATTGTAATAGCTCCACAAGCAGTGGATGCAGTCCAACCCATTGCTTTCCCACGCCCAATGTATGCTGTTATTTTACCTCCCTTAAGTGTGATATCTCCAATTGCAATTGAACCACTCATTGCGGTTCCTGTTCCAATAAATGAGGCATTAATAGTACCACCTTCAACGATTACATTTCCACCCACAAATGCGTTAGTTGTTATGCCTATGCCTGACGTATTAAGAGAACCATCACCTTTGATTGTTAAGGTTTTTCCTTCCGGCCCGACTTGAATACCTGTGGTGTATGAAGGTCGGTTGATGTTGTTTTCGCCAACAAGAATAATAGTTGCATCGCCTTCGCAGATAAAATAGCCGTCCTTATCAGTGGCGATAATAAGGTTAGAAAATGTAACGGTGGCACCATCGGCAATGGTAACTATGGTTTCAAGAGCGCCTGTAAGCGTTTGGCCGTTTGTGGCTGTGTAGGCTTCGGTTTGGCCAGTAAGGTCAACAGTTCCTGCAAATGTGGTTGCCGTTATTAGCAGCACGCTTAAAAGAGTTGCAAATTTCCTCATAGAATTATAATTTTAAATGATTAAAAATAGTTATTTTATTGAAAATGTTTAATTTAATACTTTCCACTTCTCTATAACGTAATTTGCTACAGCCCGTCAAAAAACGGGACCTCTGTAAGAATCACATGGCGAAAATATTATTCCGGCACGTAATTGTCAATAGGTAATTATACCTACCCGTGAATATCTTATTGAAATACCGAGAAATATTTTTTTGGTACAGAAAAAAAGCATTATTCCGTTAGAAATTCAAACTCAAAAACCAGCTCCGATTGTTCGCCATTTCAGTCGGCGTTTGCGTTTTTCGTTAAAATTCTACCTTTGCCATCTGTAATTGAAAATCAACATAAATGGCTCGAGAAAAGTTCGGTTCGCGGTTTGGAGCGATAATGGCGCTGGCAGGTTCGGCGGTTGGATTGGGCAACATCTGGAAATTTCCATACGAGGCTGGCAGCAATGGCGGTGGCGCCTTCCTGCTGGTCTATCTGTTTTTTGTATTTGTCATCGGCATACCTGTTATGCTGTCGGAGTTTGTGATTGGCCGTCGCGGACAGCGCAACCCGTTCGGGTCGTTCAAGACGCTGGCGCCTGGCACGCGCTGGTTCTGGTTTGGCGGGCTGTCGATTTTTGCCGCGGCCATTATTCTGTCGTACTACGGCACGGTTGCTGGCTGGACGCTCGAGTATGTGGCCTACGCCGTCAACGACACTTTCCATGGCCGCTCGTCCGACGATATCAGCCAACTTTTCAATGAATTTGTGAGCAACTCGTACAAGCCGCTGCTCTGGCAGGTGGGCTTTATGCTGATGTGCGGCGTAATCATTATGTCGGGTGTGAAAAACGGCATTGAGCGGTGCGTGAAGACGATGATGCCTGCGCTTTTTGTGCTGATAATCCTTCTCGACATCCGCGCGTGCACGCTCGACGGCGCATCGGAAGGACTCAAGTTCCTGTTCCTTCCCGATTTCAGCAAAATCACCGTCAACAGTGTGCTGAACGCTCTTGGGCAGTCGTTCTTCTCGCTCTCGCTGGGTATGGGCGCGCTGATGACTTACGCTTCGTATATATCACGCGATGAGAATCTTACGGGCATCTCGCTGCGCGTGGTGGTGGCCGACACGTTTGTTTCGATTCTGGCTGGAATTGCCATTCTGCCTGCCGTGTTCGCCTTCGGTGTTAACCCGTCGGCAGGTCCGAATCTTGTCTATATCACGCTTCCACAGGTGTTCGACGCTATGCCGCTGGGCTATATCTGGGGCATTGTTTTCTTTGTCCTGCTCACGTTTGCCGCACTCACATCGGCCATCTCACTGCTCGAAGTCTGCGTGGCATATCTGACTGAAGAACTGAAATTTAAACGCCTTTCGGCTACGGCGTTATCCACTGGCGTGATAGCCGCGTTGGGTGTACTTTGTACGCTGTCGTTCGGCCCGATGCGCGATGTGACCATCTTCGGCCGCACCTTCTTCGATGCTTTCGACGCTTTGAGTTCTAACATTGTGTTGCCCGTGGGCGGAATTTTCATCTGCTTGTTTGTGGGTTGGAAGATGAAGACGTTGAGCGTCTATTCCGAACTGTCGAGCGGCGGCCGCTACTCAATGGGAATGTTCAAGATTTTTATGTTTATCGTGAAATATGTTGCGCCTGCAGCCATTTTGATGATTCTGCTGGGGTCGATTGGAATTTTTTAAGTAATAAGTTTTAAAGTTTTAAGTTATAAGTATCGTGTAGTGAGCGAAGTGGCATAATTAATTTGATAATGAAGCACAAACTTCTGACAATATTATTCCTTCTGCTGTCGATGCCGATAATGGCCCAATTCGACATAAACCACTATCTGCGAGAGGGGCATCGCGACCTTACAAAATCGAACTACACCAGCGCTATCAACCGCTTCAATACTATAATTCAGGTGAAACCGGAGATGCTTGAGCCATACTATTTCCGTGGCTACTGCAAGTTCCGTCTTGACGATTATCAGGGCGCATATCTTGATTTTCAGCGCGTTATCGAGCTCAATCCCTATTTTGCCGAGGGTTACCGCTTCCGCGGAATCATCAAAGCCATGCAGCAAGACTATCAGGATGCTATGGAGGATTTTGCGAAGGCTCTTGAGCTTGACGCCGCAAGCCCCGAAATCTACAACAGCCGCGGTTACACCTATATATCAATAAAAAACTACGAAAAGGCGATTGAAGACTTCAACGAGGCTCTGAAAATCAACAAGGATATGCCGTCGTCGTATTTTCAGCGCGGCTATGCCAAAATGTGCATCAATGACCTTGACGGAGCCATTGAAGACTTTACTTACGGCATCAAGCTGAATCCGTACAGTCCTGACGGCTACTCGCAGCGCGCCTTGGCTTTCTGCGACAAGGAGGATTACAAACAGGCGCTCACCGACATGAACCACGCGGTGGAAATGGACCCGCAGAATCCGGTTTTATATTTCAACCGCGCTATCATCCTTTATAAATCGAACGACTTGAAAGGCACCATGGCCGATTATAATAAGGTGTTGGAACTGAACCCCGACAATGCGCTGACATATTACAACCGCGCTATCCTTCATTCCGAAATAGGCGATAACAACGCGGCCATAAGCGACTATTCGAAGGTTATCGAGCTGAGTCCACGCAACATTCTGCCATTCTTCAACCGAGGCGCCGTCAAGTTCGATGCTGGCGATTTTTATGGCGCCATTGAGGATTGGAGCCAGGCTATCGAGATTTTCCCCGATTTTGCGCGCGCCTATCAGGCCCGAAGCTCGGCGCGGATGCAGATTGGCGACTATCTGGGTGCCAAAAAAGACGAAAACACTGCCAAACAGAAGATTGAGGAGTATCAGAAGCGCGCCGGCAACGATTCGACACTTGCCGATTTTGCCGACACATCGTACAATTTCCGCAAGGTTATCGAGTTCGACAGCGACTTCTACCGCGCCAACATGGAGGACGGCGAGGTTCAGAACAAACGTATAGTTATTGAGCTTAAACCGTCGATTCTGCTTACCATTAAGTTGCCTTCCGACGAAAACACGATAGCGCTTTATATGCAGAGCCTGGAGCAAATGAACCGCCGCGGCTTGTACGGCTACACGCTTGCTTTTGCCGACCACCAGGCCGAGATGCCGGTCGACACGGTGCGCATCTTGCTAAACCAGACCGAGCAAGCCAAGCTGCAATCGACCTTCGACAGCGAGCTGTATTTCTATCAGGCCATGTTCAACAGCATGGTGCAGAACTACAACCAGTCGATAAAGGCTTACACATCGGCTATCAGCATCGACCCGAAATTTGAGCTGGCCTATTTGAACCGCGCCACCACCCGCTACATGATGATTGAATACATGAACTCGCTCGACGATTTCTCACCGATAATCAGCATTGAGGGTGACAACGCCAAACGCACCGAGGTGAAGCACGATGTAGAGGTTGACTATTCCGAAGTGCTTGACGACCTCAATTACGCCATTGAGTTGAATCCGCAGCTTGGCATCGCCTACTACAACCGCGGAAATGTCAAGTGCATGTCGAAGGATTTTACGGGCGCCATAGCCGACTACACCTACTCGTTGAAAATTGGTCCCGAGCTGCCGCAGGCTTATTACAACCGCGGACTTACGCTTATCTATCTGAAAGAGAAAGAGAAGGGCTGCATTGACATTAGCAAGTCCGGCGAAATGGGCATTGAGGACGCATACGTGGTGCTGAAAAAATATTGCCGGAAAAACGATTAGCCGCTACTGAAATACGACCGCAAAACAAGCGCCCATAAGCCTTGCAAAACATTCTAACGGTCAATATAAAAAATAGATAAAATCATATTGTTTTTTGAAAGCCGTTTATATACTTTTGAGCGATTTTTGAAAGGGAACAATAAAGAGATTTAAGTTTCTAATTTTTAATACTTTAAAACACAAAAACTATGATTAAAGTTGGTATCAATGGTTTCGGTCGTATCGGCCGCATGGTGTTCCGCGCTGCTGTTGAGAACTTCAGCAAAGACATTCAGATTGTAGGAATCAACGACCTTCTGGACGCTGATTATCTTGCTTACATGTTGAAGTATGACTCAGTTCACGGTCATTTCAACGGTGACGTTAAAGTTGACGGTAACTACATGATTGTTAACGGCAACAAAATCCGTCTGACTGCAGAAATGGACCCAGCTAACCTGAAATGGAACGAGGTTGGCGCTGACGTTGTTGTTGAGTCAACTGGTTTCTTCTTGACTGACGAGACCGCTCGCAAGCACATCCAAGCTGGCGCAAAGAAAGTCATCATGTCGGCTCCTTCGAAAGATGCTACCCCGATGTTCGTTTATGGTGTTAACCACAAGACCTAC
>JAFYYJ010000006.1 GCA_017557605.1 Salinivirgaceae bacterium | reverse complement strand
GCCATCGGGGTCAAACTCAGTTTTCATACTGATACCGCCTTTGCTCCAGTCAATCTTGTCGAACGAAGAACCCGACAGAACCTGACCTTTGCCCACAACAATCGAGACCACGCCGTAGGCGTTGCTGGTTACCACCTGCCGCTCCTGATAGAGCGAACCGCTGCTGTTGAGTAGCGTTATGCGAAGCGCTATCTCCTGCCCGGCCAAAAGGTTGCCGTTGGCATCGCGGATAACCGCTTGATAGTTAAAGCCGCTCTGGGCCATTGTCATTGTTGTTGCAAGCATGGTTGCAACCGCCAAAATGAAGTTTTTTACTTTTCCCATTTTATTTGATTTTTGAATAATGATTTTCTGTGTTTTTCGTTTTAGTTATCGTTTTCGTCACCACACACCTCTCCTTGACAGCGGAAAAACTCGGAATATATGTGCGGTTTACTATAAAACTCCCCGAAATGGAGAGAATACAAAATATTACCAATAAGCAAGTTAATGCTAACATCAGTCTTTTTCGCAATATTTGTATTTGTGCTACACATAATTTAAACAGGTGCGAAAGATACATTTTTTCTGAAAACGATAATCGAAAGAGCAGAAAAAAACGTTTTTTTCATTTTTTCTGTAACCCCGAAAAAAATCTTTACGTATAAGGGCACGCTTTGTGAAACAAAAACAGAATAAATGCGTTAAAAACATCGATTTTTGCAAGCACTGACAACACATTTATTATATATGTTTGCACTCAAAAGCAAAAGACACCTAAATAATACATAATGAGACAATTAAAGATTACAAAATCAATCACCAACCGTGAGAGCGCGTCGTTGGACAAGTACCTTGTTGAGATTGGAAAAGAGCCGCTTATCACTGTTGAAGAGGAAGTTGAACTGGCGCAACGAATCAAAAAAGGCGACACCGCCGCACTCGAAAAACTAACAAAAGCAAATCTGCGTTTTGTGGTGTCGGTAGCCAAACAATATCAGAATCAAGGACTTAGCCTTCCCGATTTGATTAACGAAGGAAACCTTGGACTTATTAAAGCAGCTCAAAAATTTGACGAGACCCGCGGATTCAAATTCATATCGTATGCCGTGTGGTGGATTCGTCAGTCGATTCTGCAAGCCATTGCCGAACAGTCGCGCATTGTCCGTCTGCCGCTTAACCAGATTGGCTCGCTTAACAAGATAAACAAGACATCGTCGAAATTTGAGCAGGAAAACGAGCGTATGCCGTCGCCTGAGGAGATAGCAAGTCTTATGGACATTCCAAAAGAGAAAATTGCTGACACAATGCGTGTTTCGGGCCGCCACGTTTCAATCGACGCTCCGTTTGTCGAGGGCGAGGACAACAGCCTTCTCGATGTGCTGCAGAACGATGACAGCCCTGTTGCCGACAACGGATTGATTCTGGAGTCGCTCAGCAACGAGATTCAGCGCACACTCTCAACTCTTGCCGACCGTGAACGCGAGGTGGTTTGCCGCTTCTTCGGTTTGGGCTGCTCCGAGATGACTCTTGAAGAGATAGCCGAGGAGTTTGGTCTGACACGTGAGCGTGTACGCCAGATTAAGGAAAAAGCAATCCGCCGCTTGCGTCAATCGTCGCGCAGCAAAGGACTGAAAGCTTATTTGGGATAAGAGAAGTTTTGTTTTCATAGTTTGATAATAGCGATGCAGTTTTTTAAGCTGTGTCGCTTTTCTTTTTGTATCAGGCAATAAGCAATAGGCATAAGACATTAGTTTTTTTTGTTTTAGTTTTCTGTTTAAGTTTGTATATGGAACAAAAGATTTTGAAACTTGATGTGCCATTTGGCGAGAAAAAAGTGCTGCTTCACGCCTGCTGCGCGCCATGCTCGTCGGCTATTGTGGAGTGCATGCTGAAGAACGACATCAAACCGACAATATTCTATTGTAATCCAAACATTTACCCGCAAAGCGAATACCTAATCCGCAAAAACGAATGCACCCGATTCGCACAGGATTTAGGCCTCGAAATAGTTGATGACGATTACAACCACGAGCAATGGTTGCAAACTGCTCTTCCACTTGCCGACGAACCCGAACGCGGCCAACGCTGCCTTCAGTGTTTCAAACACCGACTGTTACGCACGGCGCAATATGCCATGCAAAACGGATATCGGATTATCACCACCACTTTGGCGTCGTCGCGGTGGAAAAGCCTTGAGCAAATTAACGAAGCCGGCGAATGGGCCGCAGCACAAACTGGAGTCACTTTCTGGACGCAAAACTGGCGTAAGGGCGGTCTGAGCGAACGCCGTACGGCAATAATCAAACAATACAATTTCTACGAGCAGAAATACTGCGGCTGCGAGTTCAGCATGAAGAAGGGATGAGTTTAATGATTAATGATTAATGTCCCTTGTTAGTGTTAGTGTTATCGTTTTCGTTTTAGTTATCGTCTTTAGTTCTCATTCAAACTAACAACCACCATTTCCGGATGACACGTGGTGCGGATTGGCGGCCCCCAAGTGCCATAACCCGACGACACATAATAATTGGTATTGCCACGCTGATGCTGGCCAAAGGAGCACTCGTACATGGCTGTTGTTATCTTGTTTCCAGGCCAAAGCTGCCCATGGTGCGTGTGCCCCGAAAGCTGCAAATCGATGCCGGCTTGTTCGGCCTCCTCAAGATGAAACGGCTGGTGGTCGAGCAGAATCGTATAATTGGCACTATCAGCCTGTGCCACAAGATTTTCCACCGAAGAACGGCCTCCTTTGGCACGAACAGCAGAGAGGTCGTCGCGGCCAAGGATTGAGACACCGCAAGGCAGATTTACAACACTGTCGCACAGCACATTAACACCGTTTTGACGCATAAACTGCATAGCCGAAGCCGCATCACCTATATATTCGTGATTACCCGGAATGGCAAAAATGCCGTATCGGGTGTTGACTGATTTCAATATCTCGGCTGCCCGGCTGCGGAAAACAGGCGTTGGGTCGCCGTCAAAAAAATCGCCTGCAATGAGCACAAAATCAACATTTTCGGCATTTATGCGTTTGGCAAGCCGCTCAAAATAGCGGTCGCTGTTTATCATTCCAAGGTGGACATCGCTTATGAGCACAAAACGGACTGGCTCGGCAATATTCTTTTCTGTACTGAATGTCAACGCTTTACGAATGGGAAAATGTGCGTTAAGATAGCCCGCCACAATCACCACAGCGACAGCCACACCGCACACCATACTGAAAATGCGCCCCTTATCGTTTCCCGGCTGATAACGGAACATCAGCCATTCAGCTTTGAAAATCAATAAATTAATCAAACGTGCAATATCGACAGCCAAAAAGATTAGAAAACTATAGAGCAGCACAGCCATAGCCCACGAGCCGACAACCATAAATGGCTTTGCCACAATAAGTTGCCCGTTTCTCTGGAAATAACTGCCTATTACGTAAGCGAAAATTATTGTAAAAAAGGCCGCAAAAGCTGTCCAACCACGCCACGACGAAAAGTCGGGCAGCAACGGACGGAAGCGCATAAAGACATAAAACGCCGCGCCGCCAAAAATCAAGAATATCGGTATTAGGAAACGCCACATCAGCAATTCAATATTTTATCGACAATAGCATCAGTCCTAATCTGTGTTAGGCACTGGTATTCGTCTGATTGTCTGCACTTTTTGTTACCGTAGATTGAGCATGGACGGCAAGGCATCGACACTTGCACAGCATCGGACTCGCTCTGCCTGTAACCCAGGAATCCCGCCGCCGGATGCGTTGCGCCCCAAACCGACACAGCCCTGACGCCCACAAGCGACGCAAGGTGCATATTGGCGCTGTCCATAGAGAGCATACAGTCAAGTTTGGATATCAGCAGAAGTTCGTTTCCGATGCCCCCCAATTTGCCGGCAACACTTACAACATCTTTGTATTTCGACTGCCAGCCTTCAAGCACGCTCATCTCCTTCTCACCCGCACCGAACAAGAAAACACGGCAACCGCGCTCCGGCAGCCGCGCAACCACATCTTCGGTCTTTTCCAACGGCAGAATTTTGCCTTTGTGCGCGGCAAACGGCGCCACTCCAACCCATTTCTGAGTTTTTTCGCCGGTTATCGTTCTAATAGCGTCGGGCAGTTCATTGCCGGCACCGACAAAAACCGAAGTGAAGTTCATTTCAAAATCGAAACCAAGCCTGTCAAGCACGTCACGATAACGTTCGACAGTGGTTATCAACGGTTTGCACCTCTCCGCACCTAACCTTGCAAGGCGTTTTTTCTCCAACCGACCTTTGTCAATCTTTTCGGTTTTGACACCCGACAATCTGCTTCTGAATCGCAAATATTTCGTTCTCAACACATCGTGCAAATCGGCGTATGCATCGATATTCAACGCCTTAACCTCAGCAAAAAGACGGTTCAAGCCCGAAAAACCTTTGTAATCGTTTTTCAAATCGACGCCTATAAACCGCACATTCTTAGGACAATGCGCGAACATGGGCGCAAAATTTTTGCGGCTAAGAAAAAATATCTCCACATCGGGGAATTGTTCGGCAAGCGACCATACAACTGGTACGCACATTGCCACATCTCCCATTGCGGAAAAGCGAGTCAGCAGCAAACGCTTGATTGTCATTGTTTTGTACCGTATAGAACAGGGTTCAGATTGGGGTCGTTATACATCTTCATTTGTTTGTATACTTTCATGTATTTGCGCCCCGCAACAATATCGTCAAGAAGCTGGTCGATAGCGCCGCCAAGGTCTTTTTTCTGCTCCAAAAGAACATTCAACTTATTCTGGCACTGCGCTTTATGTTCGGCAGAAACATCGGTACGGCCAACCTGCTCCTGCATGTGGTAAATCTTAAGCGAAAGGATGCTGTAGCGGTCAACCGCCCAGGCTGGTGACTCGGTGTTAATTGTAGCGCCCGGTTGCACCTTCACATCTTTGTATTTGTCAAGGAAATAGCTGTCAATCAGCTCTACAAGGTCGGTACGGTCCTGATTGCTCTTATCGATACGGCGTTTGATTTTCAGAGCCTCAATCGGGTCAATCTCCGGGTTACGGATAATATCCTCCAAGTGCCATTGAACCGTATCAATCCAGTTTTTCAGATAAAGATAATACTCTATCGTTTTGATTTCAAACGGATTGGCTATCGGTGTATCAACATCGTCCTTTTTATGATAATCGGCTATCGACTGCTCAAAAATCTTCCAAGATAATTCTGTGAATGTCATATTTCTATTTTTTAGTTATAAATAATAGGTGCAAACATAGGAAAAATGATACTATTGCAAAAAAATAGCTTTTATGAAACTGAAAATTCTTACAGTGGCAATGCTGCTATCGACAAGCCTTTTCGGGCAGAAACCGCTCACTTTGGAAGTAACCGTCCCGGGCAGTCCCCAATTTGTTGAACATTACAACTCACCCGCACGCGGACAGTTTGCCGGAAAATCCGATGTTTTTATCAAAACTGACAAAGACGGTTTTCTCGTTGGCTCAACCGTAATCACACGGCAACAAATTGCTAAAATACTGACCAACAATTTAAAACCCACATTTAGCTACATTGCCGAATGGCAGGACACCGAAAACGCATGGGTGTGCGCACAAAACGGCAATCTATATCATATCAACCTGACAAACAGTATGTTGACAGACTCAATAACGAATATCGTTTCCGAGGATAATCTCAACATTGCACCCAATTTTGCGCACGCTACATTCTCCGTCGGCTCAAGCCTTTATGTAGCCAGCCGCGAGGGACGCCACAGAGTGAACGCCGACTCGCTGCCGGGCGTGGTGTACGGCAAAGCGGTGCACCGCAACGAGTGGGGCATCGAGAAGGGCACGTTCTGGTCGGAAAGCGGACGGTTGCTGGCTTTCTACCGTATGGACGAGAGTATGGTTGGCGAGTACCCGATTGTGGACATCACCGAGCGTGAGGCCACCGTCAAACCCATCCGCTACCCAATGGCAGGCGATGTAAGCCACGAGGTGCAAATCGGCATTTACAACACTGAAAATCAAAGCACTATCTATCTAAAAACGGCTTCGCCAGTGAACCGATTTTTCACCAACATTGCGTGGTCACCCGACGACAAATTCATTTTAGTTGCCGAGCTGAACCGCGAGCAGAACCACCTATGGCTGAACATCTATAATGCGGCCGACGGCTCGCTTGTCAAGACGCTTTTTGAGGAGGAGAACGCCGAGTGGGTTGAGCCGTGTTTTGCGCCGCTGTTCATTAGCAACAACCAGTTCGTATGGGTGAGTGAGCGCGACGGGTTCAAGCATCTGTATCTCTATGACACAAACAAATCGACCTGCAAGCAACTCACTCGCGGCAACTGGTGCGTGACCGACGTTTACGGCTGCAATCGCGCAAGCGGCGAGATATTTTTCCAAGCAAACGCCGAGGGCTACATGACGCGCGACATCTACAAAGTCTCGCCGAAAGGCAAAACAACGCGGTTGAGCAACGGCTACGGCGTTCACACGGCGCGGTTCAGCAAGGCGTGCAGCTGCTTTGTCGACGATTTTTCGGCACCCGACTACGCCATTTTGAGCACACTGCGCAACGCTGCCGACGGCAAGGTTATCGACACACTGAAAAACGTGCGCAACACCTACGATGGCTACACACTGCCAATAATCAAAACCGTGAGACTGAAAAGTGCCGACGGCCGTTTCGACCTCTGCGGACGGCTGATTCTGCCCGCTGATTTCGACTCCACAAAGACCTATCCTGTAATCGATTATATGTACGGCGGGCCGCACTCGCAACTTGTTGACGCGAGCTGGCTCTATGGCGCGTCGACGTGGAAAATGTACTTCGCGCAGCAGGGCTACATTATGTTTACGATGGACAATCGGGGCACCGAAAGCCGCGGCGTGGAGTACGAGCACTGCATCCACCGCCAGCTGGGCACCTGCGAGATGGAAGACCAGATGGTCGGCATCAACTACCTGAAAAGCCTGCCGTATGTTGACACCACACGCATCGGCATCCACGGCTGGAGTTTTGGCGGATTTATGACCATATCGATGATGCTCAACCACAACACCGAATTTAAAGCGGGCGTGGCGGGCGGCCCCGTGTGCGACTGGAGCCTCTACGAGGTGATGTACGGCGAGCGCTATATGGACACGCCGCAGGAAAACCCCGACGGATACGCGCGTAACTGCGTGGCTGACAGCATCGGGCGGCTGAACGGACGTCTGCTGGTGATTCACGGCGACATCGACCCTGTGGTGGTTTGGCAGAATAGCTTGCGCTTGCTGCAGAATGCCGTCGAGGCGGATGTGCTGGTCGATTACGCAGTCTATCCACAGCACGAGCACAACGTGATTGGTCCCGACCGCGTGCATCTTTTCAAGCGGATTCTGCAGTATTTCGATGATTTTCTAAAATAACTTGATTGACTAATTGATTAACTGATTGATTGAAAACAGTAATTTTGATTAAACCTGTTCAACTTTTAGAATTTCATTCAAACCTTACTCATTAATCTTTAATCATCAAACATTACCAGAACCTCTTGCAAATTCAAAATCAATCTGTAATTTTGCGGCTCGTTTTAAACAAATAAAAATTTAAATTTATGTCAAACAGTTACGAAACCGTTTTCATTGCAAATCCCGTTTTGTCTGCACCACAGATGAAGGAAGCGGTTGACAAATTCAAAGGCGTTATCACCGATATGGGAGGTGAAATCGTTTACGAGGAGGACTGGGGCCTCCGGAAATTGGCTTATCCAATTCAAAAGAAATCCACAGGCTTCTACTATTTGGTAGAGTTTAAGGGCGAAGGTGAAATCATTGGCAAGCTCGAGACCGAGTACCGCCGCGACGAGCGCATTATGCGTTTCCTCACCCTCAAGATGGACAAGTTTGCCGTTGAGTACGCAAACAAGAAAAGAAGTTTAAAATCTGAACCAAAGAAGGAGGATTAAGCCATGTCACAGAATTCATCAGAAATCAGGTATCTTACCCCACCGACAGTAGAAATCAAAAAGAAAAAATACTGCCGTTTCAAAAAGAACAAAATCAAGTACATCGACTACAAGGACCCAGAGTTCCTGAAACGTTTCCTGAACGAGCAGGGAAAGATTCTTCCCCGTCGTATCACCGGAACATCGCTGAAATACCAGCGCAAGGTGGCCACCGCTATCAAACGCGCCCGCCACTTGGCTTTGCTTCCATATGTAACTGATATGCTTAAATAATAGGAGGATAGGATATGGAAATTATTTTGAAACAGAACGTTCCAAATTTAGGATACAAAGACGATATCGTTACCGTTAAAGACGGTTACGGACGCAACTATCTGATTCCTCAGGGAATGGCCATTGTTGCTACTAACGCTGCCAAGAAGATTCTGGCAGAGAACAAGAAACAACGCGCCCACAAAGAGGAGAAAATCAAAAACGACGCAATCGCACTGCGCGCACAAATCGAGGCTCTTACCATTGTTATTGGCACAAAAGCCAGCTCGAATGGCAAAATCTTCGGCTCTGTCAACAACATTCAGCTTGCCGAGGCTATTCAGAAACAAGGTGTTGAGGTTGACCGCAAGTGCATCTTGGTTAAGGGCGACAACATCAAAGAACTTGGCAAGTATGTTGCCAAAATCAAACTCCACAAAGAGGTTGAGTTCGAGTTGCCGTTCGAGGTTGTTGCAGAATAAGACTGAAACAAACGCGATTATAAGAAAGCCGCTCCGCAAGAGCGGCTTTTTTGTTTTTAACCCAATAACGCTGATGCAAGCATTGCGTTCCTATATAATATGTAGCATTTCACTTTCAACTAAACATCCTCTGTCAATAAAAAATCAACCTCCAACCGTGGTTTGGCACAGATTATGTATAAAGTGGCATCAAAAATGGGCATTCCTGCCCGCACATAAACATAAAATCTTGTAAATCAGGAAAAACTAACATAAATAAGATGACTAATAAAGACAAAATTGGCGGTCTGATTAAAAAGCGTGCCGAAGCCAAAGTTGGCGGCGGTGTTGCAAGAATCGACAAGCAACACGAAAAAGGCAAGCTTACAGCCCGCGAACGCATCAACCTCCTACTCGACGAGGGCAGCTTTGAGGAGTTCGATATGTTTGTAAGCCACCGCTGCACAAACTTCGGAATGGATAAACAGAAATTTATGGGCGACGGTGTTGTAACCGGCCACGGCACCATTGACGGACGCGTGGTTTACGTTTACGCTCAAGACTTTACGGTATTCGGCGGTTCGTTGTCGGAAACTATGTCGAACAAAATATGCAAGGTAATGGATATGGCTATGAAAGTGGGCGCTCCTGTAATCGGCATCAACGATTCCGGCGGCGCGCGCATTCAGGAAGGCGTGAACTCGCTGACCGGCTTTGCCAACATATTCGAGCGCAACATCTTGGCCTCTGGCGTTATTCCGCAGATTTCGGCCATTTACGGCCCTTGCGCTGGCGGCGCTGTTTACTCGCCAGCAATTACCGACTTCGTGTTTATGAATAAAGACACAAGCTATATGTTCCTTACCGGTCCAAAAGTTGTGAAAACCGTTACCGGTGAAGTTGTAAATGAAGAGCAACTTGGTGGAGCACAGGTACATAGTTCAAAATCGGGTGTTGCACATTTTGTGTCAGAGAATGAAGAGGAAGGCTTGATGAAAATCCGCCGCCTGCTTTCGTTCCTGCCGCAGAACAACCTTGAGGAGGCTCCACTGCTTGAATGCAACGACCCAATCAACCGTCTTGAGGACTCGCTCAACGAGATTATCCCCGACAACCCGAATATGCCTTACGACATGAAAAACGTCATTCTGGCGATTATCGACAATGGCGATTTTCTTGAGGTTCACGAAGATTTTGCAAAAAACATAATTGTAGGATTCGCACGATTCAACGGCACATCGGTGGGCATCATCGCCAACCAGCCGGCATTTATGGCAGGCGTGCTCGACAGCAATGCAGCCCGCAAGGCCGCCCGCTTCATCCGCTTCTGCGATGCCTTCAATATTCCAATTGTAACACTTGAGGACGTTCCGGGCTTCCTGCCTGGCACTGGTCAGGAATACAACGGCATAATTGCTCACGGCGCTAAACTGCTCTACGCTTACGGTGAGGCTACTGTGCCGAAAATCACAGTCATTCTGCGTAAGGCATACGGCGGCGCCTACATTGTTATGGGCTCGAAAGGCTTGCGCGGTGATATCAACTACGCATGGCCGTCGGCAGAGATTGCAGTAATGGGTGCCAAGGGAGCTGTCGAGATTTTGGAAGGCCGCAACCTAAGCAAAATTGAAGACCCTGCCGAAAAAGCCGCATACGCTCAAAAAGCTGAAGACGAATATGTTGAGAAATTCTCTAATCCGTACGTCGCAGCCGAAATGGGATATTTGGACGATGTTATCGAGCCGCGCAACACACGCTTCCGCGTGATACGCGCCCTGCAAGTTCTTGCAACCAAAAAAGAGACTATTCCGGCAAAGAAACATTCAAACATTCCATTGTAAATGAAGAATTTGAGATTCACAACACTCGCCATTGCGCTGCTTTTTGCCGGAGCCGCTTCCGCACAGAATGCGTCCGACTTGCGCATCAACGAGGTGATGGTTTTAAACGACTCAAGCGTTGTTGACGAATACGGCAACCATGTGGGATGGATTGAGATTTTCAACACATCGTACAACACGGTTAACCTAAGCGGTTTGTTTGTAACCGACGATATGGCTAACCCCACCAAAAGCATGATTGCCAAAAGCGCAGCGGCCTCTATCCCACCGCGAAGCTATTTCATCTTATATGCCACCGGCAACAAATCGGTGGGCGTTCATCATCTGACTTTCAACTTGAAAAACAGCACGATGGTTGCCCTTTACGATGCCAACGGCCGCACACTGATTGACAGCGTATCGCTGCCACGGCTTGCCGCCAATACATCGTTCAGTCGCGAAACCGACGGTGGTGAGAAATGGACATCGAAAAACCTGCCTACTCCTAACTCAAGCAACTGGTTCCAGCCGTTTGTTGGCGAAGTTGACCAGTTCAAATCGTTAGACCCGTTTGGTGCAGGCATGGCCATGATAGCAATGACGATAGTTCTCGGCGCACTGGCAACACTTTACGTCTGCTTTAAGATTGTCGGCAAAATTGCGACACGCCAGAAGAAAGCCAAGCCGTTCATTGCCAAAAACGCTGTTACAGGTGAAGAAGCTTCAAATGAAGTGAACGCCGCGATAGCTTTGGCACTATTCTTGCATAACAAACAAGAGCATGACGAGGAATACACCGTGCTGACCATGCACAAAGTGTCGAGAAACTACTCGCCATGGAGTTCTAAGATATACGGATTGCGCAAGCGACCGGGCGGTTATACATCATTCTAACTAAAACAAAAGGAAATCTACGATATGGAAAGATTCAATTTTATAATCAACGGCAACAATTACGACACAGAGATTCTGGAAATTGTTGACAACAAGGCTCAAATACAAGTAAACGGCGTCGTTTACGATGTTCAAATCGACGACACGAAGAAAAAGATAGCCAACACACCGCGCGCCAATGTAAGCCGTCCGGTACAGACCGCAACAGCCTCCGCTCCCGCAGCCGTTAAACAAGCTCCAGCAAAGGTTGCCGCCGGTGCCAACGCCATAACAGCACCGCTGCCAGGCGTCATTCTCGACGTGAAAGTGAATGTTGGCGACACCGTTACAGCCGGACAACAGTTGCTTACACTCGAGGCGATGAAAATGGAAAACAGCATTGAATCGACAAAAAACGGCGTTGTTAAAAGCATAGCCAAACACAAAGGCGACTCGGTAATGGAAGGCGACGTATTAATTGAGATAGAATAAGATGGAGCAAGGATTTTTCTCGTTTGTGCTCGACCATATAGCACAATTCTTCCAATACACGGCATTTGCCAACATGACAATCGGCCACTTGGTGATGATAGCCATTGGCTTGGTTTTCATCTATTTGGCAATTGCGAAGGAGTTTGAGCCGATGCTTCTGCTTCCTATCGGATTCGGAATACTGATTGGCAACATCGCCTTTGTTCCCGGATTGAAAATTGGAATCTACGAAAGCGGCAATGTGCTTAACTACCTGCATTTCGGCGTTTTACAAGGCATCTACCCTCCCCTTATCTTCCTTGGCATTGGTGCCATGACTGATTTTTCGGCATTAATATCAAACCCGAAATTGGTTTTGGTGGGCGGTGCCGCTCAGCTTGGTATTTTCGGAGCATACGCAATAGCACTCGCCTTGGGATTCACATCGTCGGAGGCTGGCGCAATAGGTATCATCGGTGGTGCCGACGGCCCGACAGCAATTTTCTTGTCGTCGAAACTTGCACCTGACTTGATGGGCGCAATTGCAATATCGGCCTACTCCTACATGGCGCTTGTGCCTGTAATTCAGCCGCCTATAATGAAACTGCTGACCACCGAAAAAGAACGTACAATCAAGATGAAACCGCCACGTGCCGTTTCAAAAACAGAACGCATAATGTTCCCAATTATAGGCTTGCTGCTGACTTGCCTTCTGGTTCCGTCGGGCTTGCCACTGCTTGGCATGCTATTCTTTGGTAACCTACTGAAAGAGAGTACGGTAACCAAGCGTTTGGCCGACACCGCACGCGGTCCTCTGATTGACATTGTAACTATCCTCATCGGCTTGACCGTGGGCGCCTCAACACAGGCCACCACATTCCTGACAGCCAAATCGATAGGTATCTTCGTACTGGGCGCAATATCGTTTGTGATTGCAACATGCGGCGGTGTGCTGTTTGTCAAGTTCTTCAACCTGTTTTTGAAAGAAGGCAACAAAATAAACCCGCTTATCGGCAACGCCGGAGTATCGGCCGTGCCCGACAGTGCGCGTGTTTCGGAAGTTGTAGGCCTTGAGTTCGACAAGAGCAACCACCTGCTGATGCACGCAATGGGCTGCAACGTCGCAGGCGTTATCGGCAGCGCGGTGGCCGCCGGTATTCTGCTGAGCTTCCTAAGTTAGGAATCGTTTTTTTCATGATAATCGGAAAGCGGTTGTTCTTAAAGGGCAGCCGCTTTTTGTTTTCTGACAACAAGAGAATGTTATATTTGCACCAAATGAAACATTTTATCATGAAATACCTACTAGCAACCGCACTGACGGCCTTGGCGCTTTACTCGGCGGCTCAAACCGAAATCAAACTTTATCCCGAAGATTCAAAAACAGAAAACAAAGAGCAAGTCAGGCTTGACAATGACGGACGTGTACAGTCCATTTCCAATGTCACAGTTCCGTCGATAACAGTTTTCCTGCCCGACGCCGACAAAGCCACAGGCACAGCTGTAATTCTATGCTCAGGCGGTGGTCTTATGGCGCACTCGTGGGGCTCCGATGTTGTTGACATGGCCCAGTGGCTCAACCAGCGCGGCATTGCAGCTATAGGACTGAAATACCGCACACGCACTTGGGGAGGAAACAGACCGCAACCAGCTCAAAACGAACGACTTGACGTTACAATAACCGAATTCGGCAACCTTAAGAAATCGAACACCAATCCCGACCAATCGGGCCGACCTGACCCTTCAATCGACAATGCCATAAACGATGCTCTGCGGGCAATGGAGATTGTTGGCGAACATGCAGCCGAATGGCATATCGATACGGGAAAAATCGGTTTCTTAGGCTTTTCGGCTGGCGGTGGAGTGGCCATAGGCGCGGTTCTGCGCAACCAAAAACAGCCCAAAGCGGCCTTCATTGCCACCATTTTCGGACCGTCGCTGATTGATGTCGATGTGCCGCAAAACGCTCCGAAACTGTTCATAGCCACTCGCAGCAACCACCAAAACGTAGCTGCCGGATTGCTGTCGCTCTATCTCGACTGGAAAAAAGCCGGCGCAAATGCCGAGATGCACCTCTATGACGACGGCGCGGGCCCATTCGGTCCCAACGACCCTGGCAACACCAGCGGCACTTGGCGCGATAGTTTCTACCGCTGGCTCACTTTCAACGGATTCTAATTGCAATGCTCATCTGAAGGCATAAAAACACAAGAAAAACAGCCGTTATGCCATTCACTTTACGAGTATCTTTTACCCCGCAATACGGAAATATGTTTTATTTTCGCCGCCAATAATTGAATGAGTATGTCATTTTGGGTTCTATTTAAAATTCTCGGGTCGCTTGCATTGCTGATGTTCGGTATGAAATCGATGAGCGAAGCACTGCAGAAAATGGCCGGCCCGCAACTGCGCCACGTTCTTGGCGCCATGACCACCAACCGCTTCACCGGCCTGATAACCGGAATGTTAGTAACAGTTTCCGTACAATCATCGACAGCAACAACAGTGATGACCGTATCGTTTGTGAACGCCGGTCTGCTCACTTTGGCGCAAGCAATATCGGTGATTATGGGAGCCAACATCGGCACCACGCTTACGGCCTGGATAATGTCGGCGGGCTTCTCGTTCAACATTACCAATTTTGTTTATCCAGCTTTCGCCATAGCTATCATTCTAATCTACTCGAAGAAGAAACGCTACATTGGCGATTTCCTATTTGGTATCGCTTTTATGTTTTTGGGACTTGGCACTCTCCGTCAGACAGGAATCGACATGCATTTAGGTGAGAATCAAGCCGTTCTCGATTTCTTTGCATCGTTCAACCCCAACTCGTTCCTTACAACAATCACCTTTTTGTTATTAGGCGGAGTGCTGACATTCTGCGTGCAGTCATCAGCTGCGGTTATGGCCATAACAATGGTTTTGTGTTCAAGTGGAGTTCTACCTATATATCAAGGCATTGCATTGGTTATGGGCGAAAACATAGGCACCACCGTAACATCAAATTTAGCGGCTATGTCGGCCAACACATCGGCCCGGCGAGCGGCTTTGGCGCACATGTTTTTCAACGTCTTCGGTGTCATTTGGATTTTGTTTGTATTCCGTCCATTTGTCGATATGGTTTGCGGCATGGTGGGATATGACATCGCCATGGCAAAAGAAAGCGTTGGTTCTGAAGCATTTATGGCAAACGCTGCAAAACTGAATTTCGTTCTTGCCGCGTTCCACACCTGCTTTAATGTGGCTAACTCAATAATCCTTATCGGCTTTGTGCCACAGATTGAGAAGTTTGTATGCATGGTTATCAAACCTAAAAACGTTGACGAGGTTGAAGATTTCCGTCTGCACTTTATCACTGCCGGTATTATGAAAACTCCGGAGTTGTCGGTGCTTGAGGCACAGAAAGAGATTCAACAATTCGCACTCCGCATACAGCGCATGTTCGGCATGGTGCGCGAGCTGCTTGTCGAAAAAGACGAGAAAGTGTTCAACAAACTGTATAACCGGATTGAGAAATACGAAGGCATTTCGGACAGCATGGAGCTTGAGATTGCCAAATATCTTGACGAGGTGAGCGACGCGCACTTGTCGGACGAGACAAAAGCCAAGATTCGTGCCATGCTGCGCGAGATTAGCGAGATTGAGAGTATCGGCGACGCTTGCTACAACATGGCGCGCACCATATCGCGCAAATACAACGGCAAGCAAGACCACTTCAACTCAAAGCAATACGAGCACATCCACCAGATGATGGACCTGACCGACCAATCGCTGACACAAATGAACGAGCTGATGGGCGGACGCAAGGAAGAATACGATGTGAACCGCACATTCAACATCGAAAACGAGATAAACAACTTCCGCGGACAGCTTAAATCACAGAACATCAACGACATAAACAATCACGAATACACCTACGCAGTTGGCACTATCTACATGGATTTGATTAACGAATGCGAGAAACTTGGCGACTACGTGGTGAATGTGGTTGAGGCACGCATGGGCACAAGGCTGAAGCCAGCGTGACAAGACGCAGAATTCGGAACTCAGAATTTAGAATTACGAATAGTCGATTATTCAATTCAAAAAACTTATAACTTTCGAACATAAAATTTAATAAAGCATTGATATGAAACTTATCACAAAAATTTTAGTGGCGGTGGCCATTGTGCTTCTTCTTCCGGTGTTAATAGGCTTTTTCCTCCCCCGCGAGAGGCAGATTGAGCGCCGCGATGTTATCGACCAAATGTACTTCTATGTGCTTGGCAACATTACCAACCACTGGGAGGAAGCCTCGTGGCGGCATAATCTAGACACCATGATTCAGGTTGAGAACCCAGACGGACGCGACACTTGGGTTGAGTACTACACTAACGGTGACTCGGTTAAACTTGTTACTGAGACTGTGGGCGAGTCGGACTACATACGCTGGATTGTCCGCCCCGACGGCCGCGAACTGCTGCGTAGCATTGTACTTCACGATTACGAAGGCCGTACTGCCATAAGAATGGTTGAGGAGTCGTACGAACCCGACCCAATCAAGCGTTTTATGGCTCTCATAAGCGACCCGACAGCCAAACGTATTGAAGAATATCTATCGGACTTGAAAGCCAAAGCCATTCAGCAAAACGAAGAAATGAACAGCGGCGACGATGACTTTTTTGACTTCTAACCATGTCTGCATCTGACAATTACGAAAAGACAATATATTCCGATGAAGTGGTGGCATTCACCACGCTGGCAGCCGAATACTGCAAATTTTTAAACGCTTCGGCTTCATTCTCACAAAAAGATTTTGTCGACAGAGCTCTCAAGCTACTGGCGATACTCTATGTGAAAACATTAAGCCTGCCTGCCGTGGAGGCTACTGATGCCGACATGATTGAGAAATCGGTTACGCAGGAGGAATGGGACGAGGTGCACAATGCTGTGGCCCGCAAACTCGGCCGCTTCGACCAGTACACGGAAACACTTGACCCGCTTGCCGGCGATGATGCCATGACAAGCCTGTCGGAAGGTTTTGCCGACATCTACCAAGACCTAAAAGACTACGTGATGCTAATGCAAATGGGTTCGGCCGAAATGATGATTGACGCCATTGGTGAGTGCGCCCGCAACTTCCGCGAATACTGGGGACAACGGCTCACCAACATTCTTCGCGTACTGCATCATCTGCAATACAGCGGCGCAAAACTGAACACAACCGATGCAATTATAGCTAAACAGGAAGACGACCGCCCGTCGTGGGAGCGCAACGGTCAAACCCCAAACGACAACTATTGGGATGAATAACACGATAACAAAAGAAGAAATCGACGCACTACCGCTGAAAGCGTTCGAAGGACAAATCTCAATTCCCCTCTCCGACCGCGAGATTAACGAAGCCGTTGATTATCTGCGCAACGCCAGCATTTTAGGATTCGACACCGAGACACGTCCAAACTTCAAAAAAGGACAACATCATAAAGTAGCGCTGTTGCAACTATCGACCAGAGAGAGAGCGTTCCTTTTCAGAATCAACAAGATAGGACTGCCACAAAATGTAAAATCGATTTTAACCGACACCAACATCATTAAAGCCGGCGCCGCCATTCACGACGACATCAAGGCTCTGCGACAGATTAGCGATTTTACGCCCGGCAGCTTCACCGACATACAAACAATAGCGCATGAACTTGGCATCGAGCACTCCGGGCTTAAGCCACTTACGGCTCTGTTGCTGAATTTCAAATTGTCGAAAGCGCAACAGACATCGAACTGGGAAAACCCGTTCCTGACAAAAGCCCAACAGCTTTACGCCGCAACCGACGCCTGGGTGTCGCTTGAGATATACAATAAGCTAACGGAATTGAAGAATATGTAAAAGTCAACTTTTAACTTAAAACTTCAAAAACTTAGGACTTCAACAATGAGCGCGAAAATAATTCTGAAATCGGGAAAGGAACAGTCAGTAAAGCGGCTGCACCCTTGGATTTTCTCTGGAGCTATCAAACAGATTCAAGGCACTCCGCAGGAAGGCGACCTTGTATCAGTTTATGACAACCACGGCGATTTCCTGGCATGGGGACACTACCAGCCGAGTTCCATAGCTGTACGCATTCTGACATTTGAGAACCAAGTTCCCGAC
Organism: Salinivirgaceae bacterium; assembly: GCA_017557605.1. Lineage (GTDB taxonomy): Bacteria > Bacteroidota > Bacteroidia > Bacteroidales > SZUA-534 > RUG13583. The sequence goes on along the minus strand of JAFYYJ010000006.1, from coordinate 5,384 downwards.
CGGCAATTTTTTCGCCAACGCATAAGCAACGCTATTGAATATCGCCGAAGTGTCGGTTTCTTCAACGATAGCGACACCAACGTTTTCCGGCTCATCCACGGCGAAGGCGACGGTCTGTCGGGACTTGTGGTTGACTACTATAACGGCACTGCGGTTTTCCAAGCTCATTCGGCAGGTATGTATATGCAAAAAGAAATGATTGTAGAGATACTGCTAGAACTGCTTGGCGACAAAATAAAATCGATATACGACAAAAGCTCGCAAACACTGCCTTTTAAAGCCGACATTGGCGCCGTTGACGGCTATCTGTACGGCCAACAGAGCGAAAACTGTGTAACCGAGCACGGACATAAGTTTGAGGTTGACTGGGTTAACGGACAGAAAACCGGATTCTTCATCGACCAGCGTGAGAACAGGCAATTGCTTGCTGAATACTCCGCAGGCAAACGTGTTTGCAACATTTTCGGCTACACAGGCGGGTTCAGCATCTATGCGCTTGCTGCCGGCGCCGAGTTGGTACACACCGTCGATGTATCGAAACTTGCCATTACGCAAACCGAGCGCAACGTGCAGCTCAACTTCGGCGAATGCCCGCGCCATAAAGGCTTCGCTATGGACGCATTCGATTTCTTTTCGCAGACAACAGACAAATACAATGTCATAATTCTGGACCCTCCGGCTTTTGCAAAGCATCAGAGCGCTCTGAACAACGCGTTGCAAGGCTACAAACGGATAAACCAACGCGCACTGGAGCAGATTGAACCTGGCGGAATACTGTTCACCTTCTCTTGCTCACAGGCCGTAAGCAAAGAGGATTTCCGCAAAGCTGTTTTCGCCGCATCGGTAAACGCGCACCGCAACGTGCGAATCCTGCATCAACTGTCACAACCAATAGACCACCCCATTGGTATGTTCCACCCCGAAAGCGAGTACCTGAAAGGACTTGTGCTATATGTAGAATAATGGAACTTCGAATGTTAAACAGACCGAAAATCAACACAATCAACTTGTTGCTAATTCTTTAGTCTGGATTACTTCAGTTTTTTCTATTAATCTCTGACATCTCAGGGAACACTTAACAAAGGTTCTTTTTGCTATTTTAGCCACTCAATACATTGCAGAATGAGTCGCAAAAAACTGATAATCCTGACGGGCCCCACGGGCATTGGCAAGACCGACTTGAGCATTGAACTGGCTCAGGCGCTAGACACGGAAATCGTGTCGTGCGACTCGCGGCAGATGTATCGTGAACTGAAGATTGGTGCTGCACCGCCGTCGGCAGAACAGTTGGCAAAGGTGAAGCATTATTTTATTGGAAATCTTTCGATAACAGACTATTATAGTGCGGGAAGATTTGAGTTGCAAGCACTTGAATTGCTCGATACGCTGTTTGCCACACACGACAATGTGCTGATGGTTGGCGGCTCGGGAATGTATATCGATGCCGTTGTGCAGGGTATTGACGATTTGCCGACAGCGTCGCCCGAAATTCGCGAGCAAATGATGCAACGTCTTAAAAATGAAGGTATTGATACCTTGCGTGCCGAACTTGCCCAACTCGACCCCGACTATTATAACAATGCCGACATTGTGAACCCGAAACGCGTGCTGAAGGCTCTTGAAGTGATTGCGCAAACGGGCAAAACATACTCGTCGCTGCGGACGGGGCAAGGCAAACAACGGCCGTTCGACATTGTGATGGTTGGCCTGACAATGGACCGCCAGCAACTCTACGACCGTATCGACCGCCGCGTTGATGCGATGCTTGCCGCAGGATTGGAATCCGAAGCGCGTAATCTGCACCAATACAAGCATTTAAATTCTCTCAACACGGTTGGTTACAAAGAGTTTTTCGGCTACTTCGACGGCGAATACGATTTTGATGAAGCCGTGCGTCTAATCAAAAGAAACTCACGTCGTTACGCTAAAAAACAGATGACCTGGTTCAACCGCTATCCGCAGATGCGCTGGTTCGACCGTGCCGATGAAGACGCTATTAAACAATTCATTCTAAACGTATGATACCCAATCAGATACTATATATATCATATGATGGAATGACCGATTCGCTGGGCCGCTCACAAGTGCTGCCGTACTTGTGCGCCCTGTCGGAAAAAGGCTGGCGCATAACGCTAATCAGTGCCGAAAAGCCTGAAGTTTTCGCTCAAGGCGAATCGGAAGTTCGGGGTATCGTCGATGCTGCTGGAATCGACTGGCAGCCAATGTCATACACCAAACGTCCGCCGATAATCTCGACTCTGCTCGACATTCTGACAATCAAGCGGATGGCGTTCAAACTCGCGCGGCAGAAAGAATTCGGCATTGTGCATTGCCGCAGTTACATTTCAGCTTTTGTGGGGCTGGCAATGAAGCGCCGTCTGGGTTGCAGGTTCGTGTTCGATATGCGTGGCTTTTATGCCGACGAACGGGCCGATGGCAATATTTGGAATACTAAAAAACTGATATACAGACTCGTATATAACTTTTTCAAACGCAAGGAAAAAGACTTTATGTCGGGTTGCGATGCCATTGTGAGCCTGACTAATGCCGCCAAAAGCGAGATTATGCAATGGAATCTGCCCAACGTGACGGCCGATAAAATCACGGTCATTCCCTGCTGCGCCGACGTTAATCATTTCGATTATAAAACTCAAAATCAGCAAGATATTGAGCAATGGCGGCAAAAACTCGGCATTGACAAAAACGCATTCGTGCTATCGTATCTAGGCTCTGTCGGGACGTGGTATATGCTGCCCGAAATGATGGACTTTTTTGCCGAACTGCTTGCTGTGCGCCCCGATGCAGTTTTTCTGCTCATTACCCACGATAGCAAGCAACTGATTCTTGACGAGGCCGCGCGGCACGGAATCGGCGCAGACCGCATAATTGTGCAACCCGCCACACGCAACGAGGTGCCGCAGTTGGCAATGCTCTCGAGCGCGTCGCTGTTCTTCATTAAGCCTGTTTGGTCGAAAAAGGCGTCGTCGCCCACCAAACTTGCCGAACTGATGGCGTTGGGAATAGCCTGCGTCACCAACAAAGGTGTTGGCGATGTCGATGGAATTATTGAAAGCAATCCGTTAGGTGTGCTTGTAAACGGCTGGACGCGAAATGATTACGCTGAAGCGATAAGAAAAATGCTTGAACTGCCTGCCGACCGTGAGGCTTCGCGCCGACTGGCCTGCGAGATGTTCTCGCTCGAAAAAGGCGCGGCAGCGTACGATTCAATTTATAAAACGATAACGCATTGAAGCACCGATTGTTATATATTGCCCCACACCGTCCTGGACGCTCGCCTGGTCAAAGGTTCAGATTTGAACAATTTATGCAATTCCTTGAGCCTGAAGGTTTTGAAATCACTTACTCGTTTCTGCTTAACGAGTGGGATGACCGCAAATTCTACAAGCGGGGTAACTATCTACTGAAATGCTGGATAGCGTTCAAGTGCGTAATAATCAGATTGTTCGACGTGTTGCGGGCTTCACGGTTCGACTATATTATTGTGTACCGCGAGGCGCATTTCTGGGGCTGGGCAATCTTCGAGAAACTGCTGTCGAAGAGCCGTGCCGCGCTGCTTTTCGATTTCGATGACGCTATCTGGCTGAACGACATATCGGAATCGAACAAGAATTTGAGTTGGCTGAAAAGTTCGGCCAAAACGGCAAAAATCGCCCAACTGGCCAATGTTGTGATGGTCGGCAACTCGTTCTTGGCCGATTATGCGCGGCAGTCGAACCAAAACGTGGTGATTGTTCCAACTGTCATTGACACAACGCTTTACAAATATCGCGGCGCGGTGGATTCAACACCTGTAACCATTGGCTGGATTGGTAGCACCACAACCTTAAAGCACTTCCAAAACGCTATTCCCGCCTTGACGGCCATTAAAGAAAAATATGGCAACAAGGTGAATTTCAAGGTGATAGTTGATGTTGACTACTCTGTCGACGAACTTGAACTGAAAAGTACCAAATGGAATAAAGACACTGAATTAGAAGAACTTAACAAGGTCGATATCGGCATTATGCCACTGCCCGACGACAAATGGTCGTGCGGAAAATGCGGTTTCAAAGGCATTCAGTATATGGCGCTGGGCATTGCCACGGTGATGTCGCCCGTGGGCGTGAACACCGACATTATTGAGCACGGCGTGAACGGTTTCCTTGCTTCGACCGATAGCGAATGGATTGATTGCCTTTCGCAACTGATTGAGTCGGTGGAACTTCGCCGCCGTTTGGGCGAGGCCGCGCGCAAAACTATCGATGAGCGGTATTCGGTTCGCTCGCAAGAGTCTAATCTGTTGAATGCCATATTGTTGGCAGGAAAGTTGAAAGGGATAAGGCATAAGACATAAGGTGTTGGGTATTGGGTGTTAGGTGTTAGGTATTAGGTATTAGGTTTTAGTTTACGTTTTCTGTTTAGGTTATGAATTATACTGAAATTGAGCGGAAATTTTTAGTTGCGGGCGAGTTTCGCCAGTTTGCGACAGCGGAATATAGGATTTGTCAAGGTTACTTGTCGTCGGACCCGCAACGCACTGTGCGAGTGCGCATTAAGGGTGACAAAGGTTTTCTGACAATCAAAGGCGCAGGCAGCACCGACGGCTTGAGCCGATTCGAATGGGAAAAGGAAATTGCTGTGAATGAGGCCGAAATGTTGCTAAAACTCTGTCTGCCTGGTACAATCGAAAAGACGCGGTACATTGTCCCGTTTGGTGGCCTGACATTCGAAGTTGATGAGTTTTACGGCGAAAACGCTGGTCTGATAATGGCTGAAGTTGAGTTGGAATCGGCAGAGCAACAAGTTTCGCTGCCCGAATGGATTGGAAAGGAAGTAACTGGCGACAAGCGCTACTACAATTCGTATCTGTCGCAGTGCCCGTTTGGAAAGTGGAAGGAATAGGCTACCACAGCATACAACTTTATTTGAAAACAAGTTCCATAGTAGTTTTCTGCACCTGCATTCCCATATTTTTATAGAACGACTGCGCCGCGTCGTTGCCTGTCCAAACATTCAGCGTAATATTGTGGCAACCAATTGTTTGCGCATAGTCGCGCACAAATTCAAATAACGCTTTGCCAACGTGCTTGCCGCGTGCGTTTTCATCGACGCAAATGTCATCGATATACATTGTTTTTGTGTCTTGCAGCAGAATATCGTTCTGAACTTCAGATATTTGGCAGAACGCATAGCCCAACACGCCACCATCGTCGAAAACAAAAATAGGCTTATTGTCATTGTCAAACATCTTGCTGAGTTCCTGTTCGTTATATTTAGTAGTGTGCGGTTTGAACAAATCGGGGCGAATAATGTGATGAACCATATTCACCTGATGCAGCAGATTGATAATCTGATTGATATCGTTTGTGTTTGCTCGTCGAATC
>JAFYYJ010000053.1 GCA_017557605.1 Salinivirgaceae bacterium | reverse complement strand
GATATGACACTTGCAACAGTAACAACAAAAGGTCAGATTACGATTCCGCAATTAATACGGAATCGCTTGCGGCTGAAAACTGGCGATAAGGTTTTCTTCGAAGAAAAACAAGGAAGAATCTATATTGCCAACGCGTCGCAAGTTGCATTGTCCGAAATCCAAAAACATATGAAGGGCGAAGCGGAGAAAGTTGGTTTTCAGACTGAAGACGATGTCATTTCATACATAAAAGAATTGCGGGCATCACGATGAGGGTGTTCATCGATACGAATATTGTAATTTCAGCAATTCTTTTTCCCAAAGGGAAAGTCGCGGCTGTTTTGTCGCATATTCTTAACAAACATACGGTTGTGGTTTCGTCATACACCAAAGACGAATGTTTTGAAGTGTTTCGGAAAAAGTTCCCCACAAAAACAAGTCTGCTTGAAAACTTTTTTGAAACCATTGGATTTGAGACATTTAATTGCCCCGACCAATACGATGCGACGCAATTTCCTGAAATCCGCGATACAAAAGACTTGCCCATTATAGTGTCTGCCATCCTATCCGATTCAGATATTCTTTTAACTGGTGATAAAGATTTCGATGATATAAAAATTGACAAACCGCTGATTTTCAGCCCGACACAATATTATGAGTTTATAAAAAACTATTAATCAAAACAATACATCAAAATCTTCTGAAAAACTTAAAACTTCTATAACTTACAACTTAAAACTTTCAAAACCAATGCTTCTAAAGGACTATTACTCAATAATATCGCAAAGCACAGATGATGCGACAGGTGCGCATTTGTTCCGAATAAAACTGAATGGCGGCCACGAAATTTACAAGGGGCATTTCCCCGAGAAGGCTGTGTCGCCCGGTGTTTGCAACCTGCAGATTATGAAGGAATGCGCCGAACGGATTGTAGGCAAAGAACTTACAATCAAAACAATGGCGCAATGCAAGATGCCCGCTATGATTACCCCCGACGGCACACCTGAACTGACAGTGTCGGTGGCAACCGCCGAAACCGAAGGCGGATATCAAACCACAGCGTCAATCTTCAATGATTCAACAACTTACATTACCTTTAAAGGCATTTTAACCCCCGAACAGTTATGACAAATCTGACAATCGGCATATATCGCTATTTCAAGAATCACAAGGCGGTGATGTACGTGGCAATGCTGTTGAGCTTTGCCATTTTTGCACTTATCGGCAGCCGTATGGAATACGAAGAGGACATTTCGAAACTGCTGCCTGGCGTCGACCCGTCAAAGTCGGAAGGATTGGTTTTCAGTCAGTTGCAGATTAAGGACCGCATTTTTGTGCAGTTTGTGGCGAACAACGACACCACCCCTACCGAAGAACTTTTTGAGGCGTGCGATGAGTTTGCCGATTCGCTGCTCGAGCACGATGCCGCTGACAACGATGTGCGCGACCTATTCTATCGGATTGACGATGAAATGATTATGAATGCCGCGACTTTCGCCGTCGAGAATGTGCCAATCTTCATCGACGAGGCCTACTACACGGTCATCGACTCGATGCTGGGCAAAGAGAACATTGAGCGGCAAATGGATGAGAATCTGGAACTTATAATGTCGGGCGACGAACTTGCCTACAGTTACCTTGTGCCCTACGACCCCGTTGGTTTCCGCAATCTGGCAATCAATGCGTTAGGCAAAGGCGGTAACAGCGGCGCTGGCAGTTTCACACTTGTCGACCGCCATCTGGCTTCACCCGACAGCACTGTGGCCATCGCCCTGCTTACACCGAATTTTGTGGCTTTCGACTCGAAAACTGGCACCCG
>JAFYYJ010000052.1 GCA_017557605.1 Salinivirgaceae bacterium | reverse complement strand
TTGCTTTACAGGGCTTTCGGTTGGACCGATACGCAGCCGCAGTTCGCACATCTGCCGTTGTTGCTTAAACCGCAAGGGCAGGGCAAACTCTCGAAACGCGACGGCGACAAATTCGGCTTCCCTGTGTTCCCGTTGCGTTGGGTGGCACCCGATGGCGAGGTTTCATCGGGATACCGCGAAGACGGCTATCTGCCTGAGGCATTTATAAATATATTGGCTCTGTTGGGTTGGAACCCAGGCACCGAGCAGGAGATTTTCTCGATGGACGAACTCATTGCGGCATTCTCACTCGAGAAAGTGAGCAAGGCGGGAGCGAGGTTCAATCCCGAAAAGGCAAAATGGTTCAACGCGCAGTACATTCGCAAGTGCGACGATGCCAAACTTGCTGAATATCTGATTCCTATGCTTGCCGAGAAAGGCGTTTCGACAACACCTGAGCGCGCCGCTAAGGCCGTATCGCTGATTAAGGAGCGTGCCACTTTCCCGAAGGATTTGCTGCCGCTGACCGAATATATGTTTGTGGCGCCAAGCCAATACGATGAGAAGTCGGTTGCCAAATTTTGGAAGGCTGAAAACGTTGAGAATCTGAAGAAACTTGCGGCCAAACTTGCTGAATTCGACAAGATTACCGCCGCTGAAACCGAACCTGCCGTTCATCAGTGGATTATGGACAACCAAATGTCGATGGGGCAGTTGATGAACACCTTGCGCATCGCCATTTTGGGCATCAGCCAAGGCCCAAGCATTTTCGATATCTGCGAGTTCATTGGCAAGGATGAGACGCTGAAGAGAATTGATAAGGCAATCGCGGCAAACGCTTGATTTATAGCATAAACAACGGAAAAACGGATGCTTTATAGTGTCCGTTTTTTTTATTATCCATAAATCACATACCTTTATACCATTAAATCTCAAATATTATGAAAAGGTTATTCTGTTTTCTTTTTGCCTGCGGTTTGGTATTGTCGGCAAAGGCGGACGATGGTGGTGCAAGTTATCCTGAAGATTGGACGTATGGCAATATCTATGTGAAAGAGCCCAACAAGAGCATTGCTTTGGAAAAAGAGTATATGTATGTGTCGGGCGATAAGATAGAAGCCGTTTTTTGTTTTAGAAACACAACGGATTCTATTGTAGTAGTGCCTTGTGCATTCCCCATAGTAGTAAAAATGCCATTTCGATTAGAAAACGACACTGTTATGATTGGAGATTATAATAGTGAAAATGATACTGTTCTTTGGAAAATTGCATTAGGGGATGATGCTCATATTAAAAGAGTGGGATTTTCCGATAAACAATTGCAAATGACAAAGTCAGAGATAGAGAAGTATGACAAGAAACTGCGAGTGCTGAAATACTCTGAATATCAAGCGTTATATAAACAATGGATGGAAAGCGATGAGAATGAAAAATATTATAAAGGTTGTAGTATTGTGCAGGATGGAAATAGCATAGAACTGAAAAATGTTGGCATCGAGACAAATGTGATATTTAACGAAAGTGATAAAAAATATGAATTTGGAAGTGAAGTTGATTTAGTATTGCATTTCTATCACGAACTTAAATTTCAACCTAATTCCTTATCAAAGGTTTGTGTCGATTATTTTGTGAATACACCAAAACTTTTTTATAAAGTCAATTCATATCAGTTATTTTATGATATATCAACAGGGGCTACGTGGAAAGATGGAATTATCGGCTCGTTTGTTTTGTTGACTGATTATAATATGAATGGTGGAGGTGGACTTAAAGAAACAAAACTAATACCATACAGTATTTATAGTGAACGAAATTATCGGCCTGTTGGTCGTTTTAGTTTCTATGGCTATGATGAATACTCAAATGAGTGGATGATGCTTGAGTTTCCAGGAGAAAATCAAACACACAATCATATGTCATTGCTAAAAAACAATAGTGGCGGATTTGAAATAGAAGGAAAAACAGATGCGAATTTTGCGCCAATTGTGATAGATAATAAATTCAAATTTAATGTTGATGAACCCTATATAGGGCCGTTTGTTGCAAATGGCTTTATAGATTATGAATTATCGAGGAATAATCAGAATTTGTTTGCTGAAGAATACAAAGGACTTGAACCAGATGTGCCCAAATTCCCCAAAGACAGTTTATGGGGAAAATATAGCCGAATAAAAACTGCGATTCTGACGAATATTGATGAAGGTTGGACAGATACATTGGAACTCGAAGACCGTTTCCCTGCTTATCCGTATGAAGTAAACTCAAATTTCAATGATGGGTGGTTTGGCTCAAATGCTGTTCGCAATGTCAGGCTGCTACGTCCAGGTTCATACTCGCTTACGGTAAATGATATTTACAGGGGCGATTCAACCGAATCGGCGGGGGTGAGCCACATTTGGTTTTATCCTGTTGACAAAACTTTGGTATCGATTATATATGAAGATAAAAACAGCGCAATGTCGTTGTTTTCAGATGTTTGGAAGATTTTGAATGTTACAGTTGATGGTGTTAAGCCTAATTGGAATGATGAAGATGAAAATGGTTCTGATTCTATAGAAATAGAAGAACAAGAGCAAAAACAAGAATCGCCCGCAGAGCAGCAAGTTGTCAAGACTGATGCCGACGAATCCAAATCAGCGGTGTTGTTTGTAGTAGTGGCATTAGTTGCGTTATCGGTGTTGGCAGTTGTGATTGTTGTTGTGAGGAAGAGAAAGTCGCGCTCAAAGTAATTTTGGAACGAGCAAAGGGCAATGTGTGGAGTTGCCCAAAAAACTGCGGATTCTTTGCGGTTATTCCAAAATCAATCGCTGTATTTTGTTCTTTTTTAAGAACATAACGCTGTAAATTGGTAGGTAGGTAATGCCGTTTTTGATGCGGATTTCTCTGTCGTTGTTCAAAACAAAAGCCTGTTTGATGTTGTATTCCTTGACTTTGATAATGTTCGACAGTGCGCTGTGAACGTAATAATCTTTCCCCGACTTCACTTCGATAGGTGTAACCGAAAGATTATCAGTGTCATCGATTAGGAAATCAACTTCGCCCATTTTTTTGTTGTCGTAGTAGCAAAGTCTGAATCCGTGAGCAGCAAGTTCCTGAGCCACAACCGCTTCGTACACCGAGCCAAGGTTCACACTGCCGATGTTGTTCATAATGGCTTGAATCTGATTTTGATACAAGATTCCAGTGAAAATGCCAACATCGTTCAAATAAAGTTTCAGCAGATTTTTGCCACTGTTTTCGATTATGGGGTACGATGGTTTGCTGACGGCTTGCACTTGCAATGCGATGCCCGCGCTTATAAGATATTCAAATTCATCGGAATAGTCGCCCATCCGCGCGTCTTTTTTCCCTTCAATCTTTGCCGCCATAACACGTTTCTTTTTGTTTTCCAGATTCGAAGGAATCATCTCAAAAATGCGTTGAATCTTCAGTTTCCGTTGGTTTTCCTGCTCATATCGGGCGGCGTCAAGACGGTATAGATGATGTATTTCCTGCTGTATTTCACGCACTTCGACAATATTTTTTTTGCTGACAAAACTGTTCACGGCATCGGGCATACCGCCGACAAGCAAATATTTCTTGAACAAATCCATCATTTTCGTGTGCAGACTTTCCGACAGGCTTTCACGTTGGTCGATTTTCGATTCAATAGTGGCAATTGCATCTTCGCCAACACCATTCGCCCAAAGAAATTCTTCAAAATCAAGCGGATACATATTTTTTATGATAACGCTTCCGATGGGTAGCGATGGTGTTTCCTTGAGCGTTATGCCAAGCAGCGAGCCGCTTGCAATGTAGGTGTAACGGTCGTCCTGTTTCAAGAATTTAACCATTGTGAGCAGATGGTCGTATGTCTGAATCTCGTCGATGAAAACAAGCGTATTGTGCTTGTTTTTCAATTTGTTACCAGCCACAATGCTCAAATTGAGATAAAAATCGTCGAGAGTTTTTGCATTGGCGAAATTCCTTTGGCCGTAACTGTCTTCGGCCATATTTATTTCCACATAATTCGGGAATAGTTTTTTGCCTACGTGCCGAATGATATACGATTTTCCAATCTGTCGTGCACCAGCCAAAATCAGCATCTTGTTTGAGTCTGATTTTAAATAATCTTCTAAATAACTCTCAATCTTTCTTTTAAGCATAATAATTCACACTTTTTCTATGAAATTTACTTTGCAAATATACACTTTTCCTATAAAAATATACTACATAGAACCCACTTTTCCTATAAAAATAGCCTTCAAAAAAGCCGCTTTTCCTATAAAATTTACCTTTGAAAAACCCACTTTTCCTATAAATTTTCGCTGTAAAAAGCCCGCTTTTCCTATAAAAACGTTTCTGATTTGTTTAAATCGGGCACCTGCATTCTGTTTTTAGCGGACCACAATAGTTTCTATCTTTGGCGAAAATCTTTGAGCAATGAATTTTCTGTATCCAGCAGTTTTATGGGCATTGACGGCGTTGGCCATTCCTGTGGTCATACATCTGTTCAATTTCCACCGATACAGAATTCTGCCGTTCAGCAATACGCAGTTTATCAAGGCAATACAAGCCGAACATCGGTCGCGTTCCACTTTGCGCCAATGGCTTTTGTTGCTTTTGCGCCTATTGATTGTGGCGCTTGTGGTTTTGGCTTTTGCGCAGCCGTATATTCCTAAAAACGAGGGCGATGGCGCCGAAAAATCGCGCGTGGCTGTCTATATCGACAACTCGTTCAGTATGGATGCGGGCGGTGAGCACGGAACGTTGCTCGAGAGTGCCAAGACAATGGCCTGCCAACTTGCCGATGCCTATCCAGCAACGACAGAATATTTGCTCATTACCAACGAGATGGAGCCGCAGCAACAGCGATGGGTTGGCCGCGAACAGTTCACCGATTGGGTGCGCCGAGTGCAGACAACGCATCTTGTGGCTGACATCGACGAAGTGATTCACCGTCAGCAGATTATCGGCCGCGACACCGCCGCATCGCTGCATTCGTTCCTTTTCAGCGACTTGCACCGCCCAGCGTTTTCGGTTCGCAATGTTCAGCCTGCCGCCCGTCAGCATCTGTTTATTGTGCCAATGACCAACGGCACCCGCAACAATATTTCGGTTGATTCACTGTGGTTTAGTTCGCCAGGATTGTATATGGGCAAGATTGAGGAAATGACCGTGCGCCTGCGCAACCACGGCAGTGAGCCGCTCACTAATCTCAATTTGCAGGTTTTTGTGAACGACACAATGAAGAACACCGTGCCGTTCTCGCTCGAAGCGGGCGGCTCGCTCGATGTGAAATGCACCTTCCTGCACAGCCGTCGCGGGTGGAACAGCGGTTACGTCGCCATTCAGGATTACCCCATAACTTTCGACAACCGTCTGTATTTCAGTTTCAATATTCAGCAGCATACTAATGTTTTGTGTATCAGTGACAAAACCGATGTCGATTATCTCGATGCGCTCTATCGGACCGACAGTTCAGTGCTTTACCGCCGAGTGTCGCCGTTCAGCGTTAAATACGATAAACTCGCTGGCAATCAGTTGATTATGCTCGATTCACCCGTGCAGTTGTCGTCGGGTGCGGTGGAGCAGTTGGCCAAGTTTGCGGCCAATGGCGGCCATTTGGCGCTTTTGGCTTCGCGTGACGGCGATTTCGACCAGTTGCTGAAAGCCACATCGGGCCCGCAACTCAAGGTGTGGGTTGCGCAGAGTGGGGCGGCGGCTAATCTGAACATCGGCCACAGCCTTTTCCGCGACGCTTTCTTCGACCGCCCCAAAAACTATTCGATGCCCACTTATGACGGCTTCTTTGAGGTTTCGGCTACGTCGCGGCAGCGAATCACACGCCTGTTCGACACCGAGTCGGGCGGCCTTCTGATGTTCGAATACGGCTTCGGGCAAGGCAGAATCTACGTTTCGGCGGTGCCGCTCGCGCCGTCGCACACCAACCTGATGTTCCATTCGGTCTTCGTGCCGCTGTTTTTCAATATGGCCATTCAGAGCACCACTTCGGGCAGGCTCTATTCAACGCTTTCTGCCGATATGCAACTGCCTGTCGATGTGCGTGATGCGTCGAAAAACATATCGCTTGTCGGGGCCGATGGCGCTTCGTTTTTCCCCGTCAAGCGGATAGGCGACGGTGGCGTTGTGCTTTATCCCGATGCCGCCGTGCTCACATCGGGAAACTATTCGGTAATGGCTGATAATGAGCAGGATGGCTGCGTGTCGTTCAATTTCGACCGTTCGGAATCGGTGCAGCAGTTTTTCGAGCCTGACGAGGTGCTTGAAATGTTCCGTCAGCGCGGATTCGATGCGGATTTGCTGAAACAGGGTGGGGCGTTCGCTGATTCGGTTGCCGCCAGCCAGACCGATTTCGGCCTGTGGCGCTTGTTTGTGGCGCTTGCGCTGATTGTGCTGTTGGCCGAGACAGCGCTGTTGCGATTGTGGCGTAGTTAGAAATTTAGACTTCGGACAACAGACAATTCATTGAAAAATAAAAAGATAAAATGGTAGAGATATGCGCTTTGGCATCAGGTAGTAATGGCAATTGCTATTATGTTGGAAACGAGAGTGATGCTGTGTTGATTGATGCAGGAATCTATTGCAACCGACTGATAGAGAGGGCAGAAGCGGCGGGTGTCGATATTGACAAAGTCAGGGCGGTGTTCATCTCGCACGAGCACACCGACCACGTCAGCGGCGCCTACGGCATTGCCAAGCGGCTCTGTCTGCCGTTCTACTTCACCCGAAAAACGTTCAACAACACCCGCGGTCAGTTCCGTCCAGCCGATGTGCGCTATTTTGAGCCAGGCGATGTCTGCGATGTGTTCGGCATCAAGGTGCACACGTTCAGCAAGCGCCACGACGCATCGGACCCGTGCAGTTTTGTGGTTGAGACCAATGGCCGCAAGATTGGCGTAATGACCGATATCGGCGTTGTC
>JAFYYJ010000051.1 GCA_017557605.1 Salinivirgaceae bacterium | reverse complement strand
GTAGATGCCTTTCTCGAGTTCGGCACGCATTGTGGCGGTGTCGTTCAAATCGATGAAAGTAACTTCAAGTCCTTCATTTACAGGGGCAATGTACTTTGGAATATCAGTAACTCTGACGGCTGCCGATGTACGTCCGTGGAATGAGTGGCGGAAAGCCAGCACCTTGTTGCGGCCGTTGTAGAACGACGCCAGCTTGAGGGCGTTCTCGTTAGCTTCGGCACCTGAGTTTATCAGGAAAAGCGAGTAGTCGTTGTAGCCCGAAATTGGTCCGAGTTTGTCGGCCAGTTTCTGTTGCAACTTGTTAATCACGGAGTTAGAGTAGAAGCCCAAAGTGGCAACTTGCTCGCTGATGGCTTTCACATATTTTGGGTGCGCGTGTCCCACTGAAATCACAGCGTGACCGCCGTAAAGGTCGAGATATTCCTGCCCGTTGGCGTCCCAAACGTGGCAGCCTTTGCCTTTCACTATTTCAACAGGAAACAGCGAGTAAACTTCAAATAAATTCATATTTAATGTTTAGTTATTAGTGATTAATGATTAATAAACAATGTGATGATTTTTGGTTGTTAATTAATGCTTTGATTATCAGATATATTTTCTAACTTTTTGGCTAATGATTCTTTTACCGTTTTGATGCTTGCTGTAATAATTCGAAGTAGTTCAGTGGCGTCGTTCATTAAATCGTTTTGAGTCTGTATATCAATAAAATCAGTCCTTCCTAAAAGTTCTATCCAATATAAAGATTCGTTTGTTTCCTTTTGTGCAATTGCGAGTTTATGAATAAAGTCACTTTTACTTTCACTATATTCTGATTCTCTGACCATTGCGCCTATTGATGTACCAGAGCGCAGCAATTGTTTTGATAGAATAAACTCCTTTTTTTCTTCAGTAAGATGTTTGTATAAATCAACCATTTTAATGGAGAATTGAAAACTTTTTTCTTTCAGAACATTTGCTCCCATAATCAAAAGCAAGTTACAACTGTTTAATAATTAGTAATTTGGAATTAATCATTAATCATTAAACATTAATCATTCTATCAGAACGCTGTCGATTTCAGTCTCAGTCCTGCCTTCTCGTCAATGCCGAACATCAGGTTCATATTCTGAACTGCCTGTCCCACAGCGCCTTTCAGCAGATTGTCAATCATTGATGTGATGACGGCTTTGTTACCGAACTTGTCAACGTGAACAAGCGCCTTGTTGGTGTTCACCACCTGTTTCAAGTCGATGGCGGCGTTGCAATAGTGGGTGAAGGCCGCGTCTTTGTAAAAATCAGTGTATAAAGCCGATAGTTGCTCTGCAGTCGGGTTGGTAGCAGAGCCTTCCTCGCCGTCGAATTTCACAACCTCGGTGCAGAAAATGCCACGAGCGAAATCGCCACGATAAGGTATGAAATCGATAGTGATGTCGCCTTCTGACGGCTTTTCGGCAAGCGTGTCAGCAACTTTTGGCGCATTCTTCGGACGAAGTTCGTTCAGACTTTGGCAAATCTCGTGAAGGTGCTGATGCTCAAACACTTTGTAGACGCTCATATTGTTGTTGCGCCACGAGAAATGTGTTGTGGCCGACGGTTTCTGTCCCGCACCTGTTGAGCCCGTGATGGCGTTCACAGCCACGTCGTGGCAGAGCAATCCAGCCTTGGCAAGCGGCAGAAGTCCTAACTGAATGCAAGTGGCAAAGCAGCCAGGATTAGCAAGGTGAGCACATTTTTTTATCTCTTCGCGATGGATTTCGGGCAGACCGTAAACGTAGTCGTGTGTTGGTGCGGCAATACGGAAATCCTGCGCCATATCGATGATTTTCACATTGTTGGGAATGTCGTGTTCATTCAAGAACGCCCAACTTTTGCCGTGTCCGAAGCAGAAGAACACCACGTCAACCTTGTCAAACGGCATTTCGGCGGTAAACCGAAGGTCGGTTTCGCCCATAAGGCCTTCGTGCACGTCGCACACAAGGTTTCCCGCGTTCGATTCGCTATTAGCGAATACAATCTCGGCCTCGGGATGGTTAATCAGCAGTCGAATCAACTCGCCGCCCGTATATCCAGCAGCGCCCAAAATTCCTATCTTAATCATATTAATGCGTGGTTTTGTTTTCAAAGTTTATTATTCCCATTCTTCTCATAATTCTCATTTTTTCCCATTCAAAAATCCCATTCCATTTTGTTCTCTCCAATCTCGTCGAGCCACTGACATTTTCTCTCGGATGCCACCATTCTCAAGAAAATCTTTCTGCAATTTTTCCAATAGTTTCCTTAAAAGAAAGTCTGTTTGGTGGATAAGGATAAGTGCAATGTTTGCAATAGTTATATCGTCACGAAGTTCACACATTCGTATGTAATCTTCTGATTTCAAATGTTCTTTGCACCATTGACGGGCATTTTTACATTGTTGGCTATTCACATTCCAAATTTGCATTCCGTGATTGCGCAAATAATCCTCATAATCTTCTTGCAGTTCCTTCAAACTTGCTTTTGCCACATTCATAAGTTTTATGCAAGTCTCCATTGATGTTGTACCAGCCTCATTGCCCTCGGCGATATTTTGTTTGCCACTGCGAGCGGCTTGTTTCATTTGGTCAACGGTTCTATCTCCGTTTTTGGGTAAATAATGCTCAATAAAATAGCAAGTCAAGTCGTAAATGCACTCTGCTTTCTGAAATGCGATAAGTTCTTTGTAGTCGCCTTTAGGAACTAAAAATTGAGCATTGTCACCCATTATGAGAAAAATGTGAATTATGAGAATTATGTGAACTATAAAAACCTCATATATGTACTTAAAACTTTAAACTCTTTCATTAGGATGAGCAAGGTAGTATGCTCTCAAGGCTGTCGATGTTACCTTAATGAAGCCTTTGGCGTCGTCCGACGACCAGGCTTTGGCAGTCTCGCCGTATTCACCCAATTTATTCTTAACCAAATCGTTAGGCGAATCAACACCAACTGTTTGGAAGCAGAGCGGACGCAGTTCGAGAGTTACCTCGCCTGTAACGTTGCGCTGACTACTTGTTAGCATAGCCTCGATGTCAGGCATAACAGGCTCAAGATACTGACTCTCGTGCAGGAACATTCCGTACCAGTTCGACACTTGGTCTTTCCAATATTGCTGCCACTTCGAAAGCGTGTATTTCTCAAGGAAGCGGTGTGCGCCGATAATCAGCATTGGTGCTGCAGCCTCGAAACCTACGCGGCCTTTGATGCCGATGATTGTGTCGCCCACGTGGCAATCGCGGCCAATTCCGTAGGCTGCGCCAATCTCTTCAACAGCCTGAATGGCAGCAATTTTATCGTCGTAATGTTTGCCGTTGACGCTGCACAACTCACCTTTGTCGAAGCCCAATTTCAAAATCTCGGGACCTTCTTTGGTTGGGTGTTTCAGATAAGCCGATTCGGGCAGACCTTGCTTTGAGTCGAGAATCTCGCCGCCGCAGATTGATGTGCCCCAAATGCCCACGTTGTACGAGTATTTGAGTTTGGTGAAATCGGCAGAAAAACCGTTTTTATTCAGATAATCAACCTCTTCCTGACGGCTCAAGTTACCGTCGCGCGTAAGTGTGATAATCTCAACGCCAGGGCACATAACAAGGAAAGTCATATCGAAACGGATTTGGTCGTTGCCAGCACCTGTTGAGCCGTGTGCAATGGCCGATGCGCCAATCTCTTTAGCGTAGCGTGCGATGGCAATGGCTTGGAAAATGCGCTCCGACGACACCGAAATTGGGTAGCAGTTGTTGCGCAGCACGTTGCCGTACACCATATATTTCAAACTTTTCTCGTAGTATTCCTTTGTAACGTCGAGAGTTACGTATTTTGTCGCGCCCAATTTGTAGGCGTTCTCCTCGTTTGTCTTGAGTTGTTCGGCGCTGAATCCGCCCGTGTTGGCGCAAGCCGCGTGAACCTCGTAGCCTTTCTCTTTAGCCAGATACATAACGGTGTACGATGTGTCGAGACCGCCACTGAAGGCCACTACCACTTTCTTTTTCTGTTCCATAT
>JAFYYJ010000050.1 GCA_017557605.1 Salinivirgaceae bacterium | reverse complement strand
CGTTGTCACCGAGGCCGTTACCGACCATTTTTCGCAGTGCGATGCCGTCTTTCTTGAATCCAACTACGACGAGGATATGCTTTGGCACGGCTCGTACCCGTATTATCTGAAGCAACGGGTGGCGTCGGAAGTGGGGCATCTATCAAACAATCAATCGGTTGAACTTGCCAGCAATTTTGCATCGTCCAATTTGTCACACATTTTCCTTTCGCACATTTCCGCCGAAAACAACACCATTGAAAAGGCATTGTCAGCCTTCTCGCAAATTGCTCAAAATGTGTCGGTTCTGCCTACATCGCGCCACGCGGCGTCAGAGGTGGTGAGGCTGTAGATGTTGAAACTATATTCTACTTCAACTTATACTCGTAATTCGTGAAAATCTTCTTCACCTTCACAAAGTAGATTAGTGTGCCGATGGTGGCAAGGGCGGCAAGCGTGTCGGAAACCGGCATACTCAACCAGACGCCAGTGAGCCCAAGGTTTCCGATATGCGGCAGAATAAGCATCGTAGGAATGAGGAAGATGAGTTGTCGCAGCATTGTCAGGATAAGTGAGATTTTTGGCCGGCCAATCGATTGGAAGAAATTGCTCGTCACCATTTGAATGCCCACAATGGCAAAGGCGGCCAGTGCGATTCTCAATCCAAATGCCGCCAGTTCAATTAGTTGCTCGTCGGTGGTGAACAGCGACGAGATGAACCTTGGGAACAGTTCGCTCACCAAAAAACCGAATATTGTTACCGACGAGCCGCAGACCAGCGTCAGTTTGAACACCTGTTTCACACGGTCAAGGTTACGGGCACCGAAATTGTAACCAGCAATCGGCTGCATTCCTTGCGTGAAGCCGGCCACAACCATTGCAATCAGGTTCAGCAGACTGTTGATGATGCCGAACGCGCCAATGGCGAAATCACCGCCATATTTGCCGAGGCTTCGGTTCATAATAACGGCTACCATGCTGGCCAACAGCAACATAACAAAGTTGGGCAGACCAATCATAAAGATGTTAGAAATAATCTTGCCTTTTAACTTAAAGCAGCCAGGTGCAAAATGCAGCGGTTTCTCGTGGTTCATAAAATGGTGCAGGACGATGATTGTTCCAACAATCTGTCCGCACAGCGTGGCAAGCGCGGCACCACGGATTCCCCAATGGAATACGAAAATATAAATTGGTGCAAGAGTGATATTTATGGCTACGGTGGTCAGCGTTATGTACATCGATTTTTGCGGAAACCCTGAAGCCCTCATTATATGATTCAGCCCCAAGTATATATGGATTAGCAAGTTGCCGATAAGGGCGATTTCCATAAACTCACGGGCGTAAGGCAGCGTCATCTCGCTTGCGCCCATCGACATAAGAATGTCGTCAAGGAAAATATATCCGAAAACCGATGTAATGATACTCAATATAATATTGAGAACGAATGCGTTACCAAGAGTATGCACGGCGTCCTCGTCGTTCCGTTGCCCAAGATAAATCGACACCATTGTGGATGAGCCAACGCCAATCACCGCGCCAAACGCGGCAAAGATGTTCATCAGAGGCAGTGTGAGCGCAAGCCCTGAAATGGCGTAAGGCCCCACGCCCTGACCGATAAAAATTCGGTCGACAATGTTGTAGATTGACGATGCCGCTGTGGCGATGATGGCCGGCAGTGAGTATTGAATGAGCAATCGTCCGATGTTGGCTGTTCCGAGTTCTTTCGCAGTGTTTTCCTTCGTCATAACGCTTTTCATAAAATCGCGCAAAAGTCCGAAAAAAAACTCGAATTTAGTGTTCAATCCGCTTCAAATTATATCTTTAGCCACTGATTTTATTAGGTGAGATAAATTTTAAAATATTGATATTATGAAAATTAGAGAAAATTCTGCAATCCACTATATCGGCTGCGACGACACCGATTTGGACCTTTTTGAAAACCAATATGTTGTGCCCGAAGGTATGGCGTATAACTCGTATCTAATTGATGATGAGAAAATTGCCGTTACCGATACGGTTGACATTCGTAAGAGTGCCGAGTGGCAGACAAACCTGAAAACCGCGCTCAACGGCCGCAAGCCCGATTATCTGGTGGTTCATCATCTTGAGCCAGACCATTCGGCCAACATCGGCTGGGTAATGGATACTTTTGCCGATTGCAAGATTGTTTGTTCGGTCAAGGCCGCTGCGTTTCTTCCGCAGTTCTTCGGAACTGATTTCGCTGGTCGTGTAATCACTGTCAAGGAGGGCGATACGTTGTCGCTTGGCGCTCATACTCTGCAATTTATAATGGCTCCGATGATTCACTGGCCCGAGGTTATGGTGTCGTATGAGCAGTCGGAGAAAGTGCTTTTTGCCGCCGATGCTTTCGGTAAGTTCGGTGCTCTCTGCAACGAGACCGACGACTGGGCTTGCGAGGCTCGCCGCTACTATTTCAACATTGTCGGAAAATACGGCAATCCGGTTCAGACTTTGCTGAAGAAAGCCGCTGCACTCGATATCCAAACAATCTGCCCGTTGCACGGACCGATTTTGAAGGAGAATCTTGGTTATTACATCGATTTATATCAGACTTGGAGCGCCTATCAGCCCGAAACAAAAGGTGTTTTTATTGCATACGCATCGTTGCACGGAAACACAGCCAAAGCTGCAGAAGAATTGGCCGCAATGCTTGAAGCAAAAGGAGAGAAGGTCGCCATTTCCGACCTTTCGCGCGCCGACATTGCCGAGTGTGTTGAAGATGCGTTCCGCTATGACCGTATGGTGCTTTGCGCCTCGTCGTACGACGGCGGAGTGATGCCTCTGATGCGAGATTTCATCTGCCACCTGGCCGACAAAACTTACCAAAAGCGCAAGGTTGCACTGGTCGAGAACGGCACGTGGGCACCGTCGGCAGCACGCACAATGCGCGCTTTGCTTGAGCCTATGAAGGAGATAACCATTGCCGACACGGTTGTTACAATCAAGACAATGCTCACAGCTGACAGTCGTGTGGCTTTGCAGCAATTGGCCAATGAATTGACACGGTAAGTTATTGTAAGTGAGAATAAAAATCCCCGAATGGCGGTGCCGTCCGGGGATTTTTTGTTGTTGTAAAATCAAATTATTCTTTCTTGTTTTCTTCTCGTGAGGCTTTAATCGCATTTGTGACATCTGTTGTCAAGCCGAATGTACCCACAACATTTCCATTGATGTCAAACAGCGGATATTTCGATGTGGAAGTGTATATTATTGTATCCAAACGATGTTCTTTCTGAATTTGGTTCAATATTGGTTTCTTTGATTTAATAATTTGTTGCTCATCGTTATAGAAGTGTTGGGCGTCATCTTGGCTGGCACAGAAATCGAAATCGCTCTTGCCTACCACATCTTCGTATGAGTTTGCATTAACCAAGCTCAAGTATGATTTAGAAACGCGTATGAATTTACCTTCCAAATCTTTGAAATAGATGTAATCATTAACGTTATCCATGAGCGAATCCATTAGAACCTGTTCTTTGGCCAACTCCTCGCGCATGGTAGTGTTTTCTTCCATTTGACGGCGCAAATCTTCTTGAGTGGCTTGCATCTCCTCAAGGTTCTGTCGCAACTCTTCTTCCTGTGATGTCAAGTCTTCGCGCTGTAACTGGCTGGCTTGTAGCAGCTTGGCTGTCTTTTCGGTAACCTTTACGCTCGAAACGGTTGAGGCTATGCTTTCTCCGAGTTTCTCAACAAAATCAATCTCGTATGGTTTCAATTCGTTGAACGAAGCAATTTCAATCACGCCGAACATCTCATCGTTGAGGATGCAGGGCACAATCAGTATGCAGCGCGGGTTGGCTGTACCAAGTCCCGATGTAATCTTTACATAATCTTCCGGAACCTCAGTCAGATAAATTGTTTTCTTCTCGTAGATGCAGCGTCCTACAAGGCCTTCGCCTACGCGGATATCCTTTTTCATGTATTTGTCGCGGCCGTAGGCGATAGCGGTAACCATTGAGAAGTAGACATCTTCTTCGTTGTCATTGTTTATAACAAACAGTGCGCCTTGGTTCACATTCAGATAGTCGATAAGGTTTGACATTATGTTGTAACCCAGCGACTTCATGTTGTTCTGGTCTTTACGCAGAATATCGCCGAATTTTGCGATTCCTTCAGTGGCCCAATTACGCAGTTCTTCTTCGGCTTTGCGTTTTGACTCAACCTTCTGGCTCTCGACAAGGCTGTCACGCATTTGAATCAGAGCGTCACCCAAGCGGTCTTTGCTGCCCAAGGTGTGGAAATCGGTCTCAAACTCGCCCTTACCAATGCTGAGTGCGAAATTCTCCGACTTGCGGATACCGTCAACCACCTGATTCAGCGATTCAGCCATATCTTCAAGTTCGTCGTTTGTTTTTATGTTGAGGTTTTCGATACTCTCGGTGTCGCCAACGGCAAGTTTATGCAGCGCTTTTGTGGTGCTTTTGATTGAGCTTGTGAGATTTTTTGTAATGAACACAACAAGGAAAACCAACAGCAGAAGGCCGGCAATTGCGATAATCATCGATGTGCGAAGTACGCCAGTTGCAGCTCGTGCCACATTTGCAACGGGGAACGTCAGAGCAAGCGACCAGTTGCAGCCTGGGCTAACGTTGATAGGGGTGAAGTATGTGCACATCGACACACCGTTCTGCTCAAACGCGTTGTTCAGATAGTCGCCGTGGGCAATTTGTGCGTTCATGGCGCTGATGGCGGCCGTGTCGCTGTAACCCAAGGTGAATTTTTTGTTTATGTTGTCGAAGATGCTCGAATAGACGACTGTGCCTTCTTCGTTAATCAAATGCTTGATAACTTCTTCGTTAAAGAATGCCGCCACTTTTTTTGCCAGCAAATCGAAATCGCTGATTTTGAAAGGCTTGCAGACAAATCCGCATATCTCGCCGTTTTGGTAGATTGGCGTGCTAATGTTCATAAGCCATTGTCCGTTGCTTTCGTACGGTTTGAATATTGTTGTGGCCGTGCTGCTAAGAACATCGGCGAACTTGCTTTGGATGGCATTGTCATTTACGCTGAAGTTGCCGTTGTTGGCTTGCAGAAGCACCCATTCTTCGCTTTGATAGTCGCTGTCGGCGTAGAAAGCCGATGGAAGAATCAACCAATATGTTTGGTCTTTAGCTGAATTGAGCAATGTCTCTTTAAAGAATTCGCGGCTGGCTGAGTCGAGTTCACTCTTGTTGACCGATAAGATGTTGGCCAATGTGCGCACATTCGACTGGTGTTCTTGCAGTACAATCTCGGCATGCGCTGCCGAACGTTCCGACAGCAGACGGCTCATGTGCCCGTTGTCGAATTCTGACTGATTGGCGAATTTAATGCCGGTAATTGTAACAAGAACGATGATGTATACCGAAAGCGGAATCAGCACAAAGAAGCTGATTTTTTTGCTGATGCTCAATTTTATCTTCATATAACTGTGTTTTATATGCGAAAATTACAAAACGCATAAAAGTAAAACACCTCAGCTAAATATCCAAAAGGAATTTTGGGGAAAATGATTGATGCCAGAATTTATGTTTTGGGGCGAATTTATTGTCTAACCGATTTTTGCCGATTTAAACCGAATTTTATCCGCAAGCGGATATTTCGGATGCCGCTACGCGGAAAATTTTTAGAAAATCGCATTAAAAATTTATAAAAAAATTGATTTTTAAAATTTTATAGAATTCTGTTTTCAAATTTTCTTTCAATTCCGCCCGACATGGCGCGGCATAAAACACGTAGAGACGCGCCTTGGCACGTCTCTACAATAACAAATTCTCAATTATTTATCAATTATTCACCATCACCCGTTTTGCCACATTGCCAAAATTCACAATGTAAAGACCGGCGGTGTTTACGCGAATTTCTTCGGTGGCATTGTTAAACCACAATTGTTTGGCTTTTGTGGCATTTACTTCTATTATGCTAACAATTGT
>JAFYYJ010000049.1 GCA_017557605.1 Salinivirgaceae bacterium | reverse complement strand
TCTCAACGTTTTGCAGTTCGATGGCGTCTGCAAATCGTTCACAATCAATACCGATGGCTCGATAATGGGCATTATGGTGCCGCCGCTCGTCTTCACGTCGCTGATGCAGTACAGCGAGCCAGTTGGCAATATCGATTGTCAGTTTACGGTTGGGGCTGACAATCTGCAATTTACAATTGCCGATGGCCGCACCGATGCCGATTTTTCGGCAGCCCGCAAACGGCTCTCATTGCTCTATGCCGACCGTTACTCGCTGATTGTCAATAATAACGGCATTTGTCTCACAATCCCAATC
Source organism: Salinivirgaceae bacterium (assembly GCA_017557605.1). GTDB lineage: Bacteria > Bacteroidota > Bacteroidia > Bacteroidales > SZUA-534 > RUG13583. The sequence continues at coordinate 71,997 of JAFYYJ010000049.1, read as the reverse complement.
AGTTAGTTATGGCACAGTTCAACTCGTTTTTCAATAAGTTGCTTTTCGATGGCAAATATCGGATAATCAGACATTTGCTATTCCAATTCCCGATATTTATGCTGTCGCTCTGCATATTCGGCACCAACGACAGCCGCCTTTTCGATTTTCAGTTGTCGTTGGTTCCCGTGTGGTTGGGATTCTACGCTTACCTGATAATGTGTTGGTACGTAAATATTTATGTCCTGACGCCACGATATTTGCTCAATGGTCGGATTCTGAAATTCACACTTCTTGCGCTGTTGCTCATTGCGCCAATCGCAATTTTGAGAATTATGGTGGTGGTGCTGTCCGACGCGAGTCAATTCCCGTTGAGTATCAGCATTATAAACTTTTTAGGAAACACCCTGACATTGATTTTTCTGATGGCCGCGCCCACAAGTTTGGCCCTGTTCCGACAGATTGCGCTGCAGAATCTTCGCAACAGCGAACTGCAGGCCGCCACAGCGCATACCGAGTTGCAAATGCTTAAGCAACAGATAAATCCGCACTTCCTGTTCAATATGATAAACAATGTGAACGTGCTTGTGCGCCGTGAACCCGAGCAGGCTTCAGCGTTGCTTTTCAGGCTCGAGGACCTTATCCGATATCAGTTGGCCGACAGCAATCGCGAGCAGGTTAACTTGCTGTCTGACATTCAGTTCCTTCGCGATTTCCTTGACCTAGAGAAGGTGCGCCGTTCAAGTTTCCGTTTCAGTATCGACACCAGCGGCATTGCCCCTGACATTGAGGTGCCGCCGTTGCTTTTCATTCCGTTTGTCGAGAATGCCGTCAAGCACAACAGCGACGGCGAAAACGAGTCGTGGGTGAACATAAGTTTCAGTCTGTCAGATGGTTTGCTGACGTTTGTCTGCCAGAATTCCAAACCGCCCGTTGCGCCCGTACCGTCGAAAGCAAGCGGCATTGGCCTGAAAAATATCAGCCGTCGCCTTGAACTACTCTACGGCAACCGCCACACGCTTTCAATTACCGACGAAAACAGTATATTTACGGTGCGATTGACAATTGCGTTGAAGACTGATAACTGACATTTTGCTGATTCGGAAATGAAAACTTCGATTCGATTTTACAACGACCGCGAGGTACGCGCCATTTGGGATGATAAAAATGCCAAGTGGTGGTTTTCCGTTCTCGACATTGTCGGCGTGCTGAATATGCAAGATGACTATCAGAAGAATCGCAACTATTGGAAGTATCTGAAAAACAAACTGAAAAAAGAGAATTCCCAGTTGGTTAGTGCCACTAACCAACTGAAACTGACCGCTGCCGACGGCAAAAAATACAACACCGATGTTCTTGATAACGAAGGTGTTATAATGCTCGCCAAAAACATTCCCAACACAAAAGTTGCCGATTTTCTTGATTGGTTCACATACAGCGACAACAGCATTGACGGCAAAAGCAAAAAGAAGGCATACGAGTTTTGGGACAGCCAACTGATTGATGATAAAGATGTTGGAACCACAAAATCTTTGCAACAGATTCACGCATATCTGTTTGGCGGCTTGTACGATTTTGCAGGTAAAATCCGCACAAAGACAATCTCGAAGGGCGGTTTTACATTTTGTCTTGCCCAGTATCTTCAACAGTCGCTGCAAGATATTGACCGTATGCCCGAAACCACTTTCGATGAGATAGTTGGCAAATATATCGAGATGAACATTGCCCACCCGTTTATGGAAGGCAACGGCCGCAGCACCCGCATTTGGCTCGATTTGATTCTGAAAAAGCGATTGAAACAATGCGTTGATTGGAGCCGTATCAACAAAAACGACTATCTGCGGGCTATGGAGCAAAGCGGAGCCGACAGCACGGCTATCAAACAATTGTTGGCAGGTGCTCTCACCAACAAAATCGATGACCGCGAAATGTTTATGAAAGGAATTGACTACTCATATTATTATGAGGAGCAATAGTGGGTGTTGGAACAATCATTTACAGGTAGAGTGAATGATTTGAACATTCACTTTTTTTTGTCGGTTTCCGTTTTTCATTTCTATATTTGAAAAATCCTTTACCTGAAGGTTGGAATTTATAACACAATTTAAAATGTATAAACGTAGATAAGAAACAGAAAGTAATACAACATAAATTAAGCGATGGGCTTTAGCCGTCGTTCTCTACACCAGAAATACCGCCAATTATATTTCTATCAAGAGGGAGCGTATGTTGAGGCTCGCGTCCGATATGGGCGTGAGTTGTTCGCATTTGTCTTCTTGATATGGTTGCTTGGCGGTTACCTTGGTGTAGGACAAAGCATTTCTTTTGTCACACAAAAGAATGCAGCGAATAAGTTCACGCCTAATTTATTGCAAAACCGCCACCCCGATGATAAACATAGGACAAGAAATACGAAAGGAGTTGCAAGCGCAAGAACGACAGGTGTCTTGGCTTGCCACCAAAATGGGTTGTAGCCGCAGTACCATATATTCCATTTTCGACAAAACAAGCGTTGACACTCAAACGCTATTGCAGTTGTCGCGTGTTTTGCAGCGCAACTTTTTCGCACTCTACATTGAGGAATTATCACAAGACGCTAATTCCTGAAATAACGACTCTTTTAAAAATCCATATCCGCCTGCATTTAACTATATGTAAAGCGGTTTTTGCTCTTCTTGTCCCTAAATCAATACACATACGTTCAAAATCAACTACAATTCTGTACGAATACCACTACACCACCAGGACATACCCATAGCCAATGATAGTTAGATTTATGCAGAGAATTTTAATACAATATGATATGAGGTTTATTGATACTGTCCAATCTGACTATAGTAATTCACGAGAGTTTGTTTTTGCCCAACGCTTTCCAGAAACAAATTTGAGTACTAATGCGCAACTGATTGTTCACGAGTCGGAAGAGGCCTTTCTTTTTCACGAAGGGAAATTAATGGGAAAATTCGGACCAGACAGACATACGTTGAATACAGAGAACCTTCCGCTTTTAAGCAATTTTTTTAAAAAGCCGTTTGGCGGAAAGAATCCTTTTACGGCAGAAATATGGTTTGTTAACAAAACAGAAAACAATAATCTGCATTGGGTAACCGACAGTTTTTCAATTGAAGACCCAGATTTTGATAACGCATTTGTTCCTCTATACGCCAACGGAAATTATGGCGTTCAGATAGTCGATGCAGAAAAGTTTCTAATTAAGTTGATTGGGAAAAAGACATCTTTCACAGAATCTGATTTAACGAATCAAATTAGTGGTGATTTCACTTCAAATGTAAAATCTGCCATAGTAAGTTATATGACAGAACATCAAATTGGTTTTATGCAACTTCAAGCAAACTTAATACCATTGTCAAATTATTTGAAGGATTGCGTTTCGGATTTTTGGGAAGAATACGGCATAAAAATGCTATTATTCCGTATTACAAATATTGAAATTGACGAGTCTACAGAACTCGGAAAAGACATTCGCCAGAGTTTTGCCGAACAAACGAAATATAAACTTAAAGGCCACACTTATCAACAAGAACGAGCCTTTGATTTATACGATAAAGCCCTTGATAAAATTGGAGAAATGGGCAATCAAGGTGGAGGTGGTCTTTTAGGTAGTTTGATGGCGCTGAATATGATGAACAATATGCAGGGCTCGATGGGTGGCGGATTGATTCAACCACAATACAATCAACCGTTTGGCGCACAAGGCGGAGCGCAGAATGTTGGGCAGCAAGGAATGGCAGCGGCAGCGCAGCAAAACAACAAGCCCAAAACAATCTTCTGTTCAAATTGTTCAAAGAAAAGATTATCGACAGAACGGTTCTGCCCCAACTGCGGGACGGAATACAACCCTTGTCCACGTTGTGGAGCCGATAATAGGAAAAATGCAAAAAGATGTGTGAGTTGTGGGGCACAGTTAGGCAATACCGATGCTGGTGCAACCGCAAGTACTTGCAGTAATTGTGGAACGCCATTAGCCGCAGGAGCCGCTTTTTGCAGTGTCTGCGGCACGCCTGTGGCAACTGCCGACCCTAATGTGTGTCCGCGTTGTGGTGTTAGACTTCAACCGACAGCCGTTTTTTGTCCTTCGTGTGGTTTTAAACGTCAATAAGTTATGAATATGAGAAAATTCTTTGCGGTTTTTGCAGCGCTTTTAGGCGAGGTGCTGATTATTGCGCTGCTTTTGTTGTTCAGAGGCAATTTACCCAATAACATTCTGTGGTTGAACGGAATAGTTTGCTCACTCGCATACGTGACTTTCGTTTGGATTCTGTTTGTGAAATGGGAGCGCAGCAACGACGAAGACGATTCGTGGATAGGCTCGTTGGGAATCAACCTTGTATCGCTCAATGTGTACTCGATTGTGGCAATCGCGCTTGTACTGTTTATGAATTATTTGCCGTTCATATCGCCAGTAAGCATCAAATACCAACTTCTTATACACGGCATACTTATCTTTTTCTTGGTTCTGTTCCAATATTTCAGTTATTCGGCAGCCGAACAGGTTAGGAATGTTGGCAAGAGCAAGCAACAGCAAACCGAGTATCTAACCGAAATGAAAAATGCAGCACAAAGACTGCAAGATTCGGCATTCATCACCGAAGGTGTTGACCCAAGCATCAGAAATATGATTGAAGGCTTACAACGCGACATCCGTTTCATATCGCCATTGAGAACCGATGCCGCACACGAAATCGAGAAGAGTTTTGTGGAAAAAGCCGATGAAGTGACCGCCGCTTTTTACAATTACAAAGCAAACGAGACAAACATAGCCAAACAGATAGGTTTGCTCAAACATATAGTTGAGAACCGCAAAAAAATGTATAACTAATAAATACCCAATGATATGCCAGCAACAGGTAAAATTTTTAAGGAGTCGAGTAATATTTATCAAGACGAGGCCAAAATTCTCTTCAACTATTACCAGCAAGCCGCAGAGCGCATAGTGGCAGAGGAAGAGAAGATTGAAAAAAGAATCGAAGAATTGGAAGAGGACAAGGCGGTTGTGGAACAAGCGCGTTCCGCTTCGTGGAAATGGCTTCTCACAATTGTGGCATTCTTTATGTATTGGGTTAAAAAGAGCCAATACACAAAGCAGATTGCGGCAATCGACCAAAAGATTGACGAGGAGAAAACCAAACACCAAAACATATTCCGTGACTACAAAGTCACCAAAATGGGTGTTGCCTACGTGCCTGTTGCAGAACAAATAAAGTATGACGACAACAGTTTCATTGTCGATTATTCGGGCAACGTGGCACAAAGTCAGGTAACGCTGCAAATGTCGCGGCAGAATGAATTGTTAGCCAACGCCATTTCTCAACTTAATTATCTGTCGGAAAATGTGCCTGTTGTTGAGACATCAAACGAGCCAGAAACAATTGAAACCGACCAATACTCGCTTTCGATTCAGGAAGTCAATCAAGGCGATTACACGGGGCAGCTCGACCGTTCGATGCGGACTATCGCTTTCTGTATGAATGATATAGAAACAAACTCTGTCAACCTGCCGCTTGTTCACGACAACAGCGAATATTTGAATTATTTGCAGGAATATGCCACCAACACCTTGCCAGAGAATGCTACCGTAATTGATGTGTTTGACAAGGAAAGATATGAGCAGAGCGTGAAGAAATTCCAGGAGCTCAATAAGTTGAAAGATTCATTGTCATCGGAAACACAGAATTTCGAGGATGTTCTGCAAAAGTTAATCTCAACTGTGGCAAGGTCGATTCAAACAATATCATCGATGAAATTGGCATCGACTGACAAAATGGTTAACAAATCTAACAACTTGTTGTTTAAGTTATTAAAATCACCATACAACCATTATTCGCCGATTCTTGAAGCCGAGGAAATACAACGTATCAAAAATGAAAGATTTGATTATTCCGACTCGGTTCAAGGTTACGAACCATTTACACTGCGCGAAAGTTCGCGGGTTCGTTACAATTTGCTGTCGGATATGTGGGCAGCTGAAGATGGTAGCAATACAATTGTGCCATTTGGTGTTCACCAGATATATGAGGAAATCGTTGCGCCCGTGGTTCATAATCTTATGGGCGAGAACCGCATAGAGCGTCTGAAAATTTACAATCAAATTCACGACCAGAAGGTAAGCTATGTAAACAAATGGCATCAGGATGTGGATGCTTTCTATCGTTCGAGCCAAGAGCAAAGCGCCGACATTATCAACAATATGCAAAGAACGTTGAGCGAATATGTTGAGGCTTTCAACACTCTAACGCAATTGAAAAAGACCGAAGAAACAATGAAGCGTGAGGGTGGTTTGGATTCTGCCATTGTGCAAGAAGCCGATAATTCGGTAGAAACTGCGGCTTCGTTTGAATTGCAAGCATCGGAATTCCAAGCTGTCCAAGACGACTTCAATGATTTTATGGACCGCTTGCAAGAGGACATCGAAAACCGTGCCACCGAATTTGGTCACGTTGAGTATTACGATGCAAAACTGCAAGACGGATACTCTAACAAAGTGGCCGTTGCATCGAACGAAGTGTCGCAACTCGATGAACGTCGTAAACCGCTTGCATCAATTAACCCGTTGCTTGCTAAAGATTCCGAGCTGCCGCCGATGCCGAAAGTTGAAGATGCCACATTCGATGATTTGTCGCTGAATCTGACGGCACTTGCCGATAACGCCCTTCAGGATTTGAACGATATGTTTATTGTCGGAGCACCTGAAGACAATGAAGCAAAAGATGAAGGTGCCGTCGAAACGCAAGATGCAAAAGGTGCGGAAAATGCCGAAGATGCCAATACTGATGATAATCAGGAAAATGTAGCGGATACAGAGGAAGAGGAAACACTGGACAACGAAGGGTTCAAATTTGTTGAGGAATCTAACGAAGATGTTCAGGAAGAACCAACAGATACACCAGATGAGACACAGGAAGAACCGACAGAAACACCAAATGATGCACAAGAAGAACCAACTGTTGCGGCAGACGAGACGCAGGAAGAAACTGATACCCACATAGAATTGGATTCGGAGAAAAAACAAAGTGTACAGAATCTAATGGACACACTGATTGAAGAGAAGAAAAAGGAAGAAAAACGTAAACGCAAGAAATAAATTCCGATTGATAACAGTTAAATGAGAAATTATGTCCACAACACATACAATAGATTGCGTAGTTGATACCAAGCCGATGGCCGAAAGCATCGAAACCGTATCTGCGCACGTCAAAACCACAACAGCGGCTGTTGTTACTTTCCAGTCGGCAGTGGTGTTAGCAGAAAAGGAAGGTGCGGACCACGTGTGCAAAAACGTGAACTTGGGATTCTTCTCGCTGATGCATTCGCAGATTTCGCAGAAAATAGCAGCCCACCAGAGCCGTGTCGATTCGCTTTTGATGGAACTTGTAGCACAAAAGAAGAGGCTTGTCGCAGTAAAGACGGCAATGGAACACAACTACGAAATGATAGTAGCTCGATATATGCGCATTATTACAGGGTTGAACAAAGCTCTGAAACAACGTGTGATGGAACTCGACCGACCGATATTCAATTTTGCCACACGCGATGTGGCTTGCAATTTCGGACGTAATCAGCATTTGTCGGCCATCGTGCCAATATGCCAAGCTGAAAATATTACTGCGAGCCAGCAAATTGCAATGTCGAATATGAAATATAACAGCACAAAAGTTATAGAATCGACAAAGGATTTTTTGCGGCAGATGAATGAGCAGAAAATAATATCTGAAAAGATATTGCTTCGCAGCATTAAGAGTTCGGAAGGCGTTGAACATCTGCCTGTTGCCATTATCGAATCACAAATAGACAACCGAGGGAATACAGCATACGAAGCGTTTGTTCCAGAAAACACTACAAGCCAGAATGTTAAAGAAATAAACAGTCGGATATACGAAATGGCATCAGACCTTAATTGGGTTGATTCAGGCACAAATGACATTGTGCGTCAGGAATTTTCAAAACTTGTTGCCGCAAGCGAGACTTCTGAAAGAGTGCGGGAAATGACAAGTGCCTTGTTCGAGAACTCACAAATGCAAACTCTCTAATTGTACGGCTATGAGTTACACAGAACAATTTGAGAAAAACATCAATATTCCGCTGAATGTTGAGGTTGAAGAACCTTTAGTAAGGATAAAGGATAGAATCGTGCTTCGCCCAGGGTCTTACTTTATTCTGGACAAGAATGGTCATACCATTCCTGATTTAGATTATGACCATGTTGAGGTTGTGAGAACCGATATACGAGATTTCTTAACTTTAAGGCAAGGCTCTATTAAAATCAATTTCAATGGCGATAAGAGCCATATCGACATTGGTTATGAAGGAGAATCTGACAATCACGACCTTTCTCACGAGGAAACTGTTGAGGTAAACATTGATGTTGACACTAATCCTTTCGACAATAGCATATCGGGGTGCAACAATAATATAAACTTGCTGACGGGCAGTGTCGCCGCTACCGAAGCCGCGCAAGTGGCTTCGATAACCGCAAATTCAAGACAAGTAGCATCAACCATAATCACAGGCTTTTTCAAGAATGTGCAATCCGAAATCAGCACAAAAATCCTTGAATTGAGCCAGCGCGTTGAGTCAAGGCTTATGCATCTGCACGAGCAGAAAAAACGGCTGGTTGCTTTGAAAGAGCAGATGGAAAGCGAATATCAACGAGTAAAAGCGAGATATACCAAAACAATAACCGACCTCAATAAAGAACTCGAAAACAGAGTGAAAGCGATTGATGAGCCAATATTCAAAATGTCGGCCTTGGTTGACAATTCGAGTAAACGAATGCTTGATACAGGCTCGGCAGAAGTATCGTCAATCGTTGCCAGCGAAAATTCAGTTCTGACTTCACAAATACTTGCGGCAAGTGCCAAAAAGAGAGCGCAACGGACAATGACGCAAGCACTCGATTTCCTGTCGATTCAAAAACAAACCGACAAAGCTATCCAATTGAGTTCAATAACAAGCATCAGGGCGGGTGATTATGAATATTATCTGCCAGTGTGCTACTTTGAAACAACAGACAAGGGGAACATTGTCAATCAGTTGTGCGCATACGACAAAAAGCAGTTGCCAGAGCAAGTGGTGCAAGGTGTTGCCGACAATGTGTTTTTGTCGAACAACACGCAGACACACAGCGATTTGGAACAAGAAAATGTGAAGAAATTTTTCAATGCAATGATGCAAAGCGCATACAACAACTCAAATAGCGAGCATAACTTACGCGTAACTAATACTATCAGCAAACTTTTTATTGGATAACACTATGGACGGGCTAAAAGAAATAAGAGTAAATGGGAACGACCTTAAACTTAACGGAAACCTTGTTAAAAGCGGAATACTTCCCGAAAAGATTACGGAACTGTCGCGAACAGTAACCATTCAGAAAGACACCATTGTTGAAGGTGCCGTTTATGCCAACAAAATCACTGTTGAAAGTGGCAATGTTGAGATAAAAGGCGCGGTTTTCGCACAACAGGAAATATATGTCAATTCAAGTGCTGAAGGAACTGTAAGTTTCTTGAAATCAGTAGCGTCAGCCAAAAGCGTAACATCAAGGGCAATGAATGCTGCTGTGTCGTTCTGCTCTGATGTTAACGCAAAAGAAGTTACGCTCACAAACGCATTTGTGGCTGGCAGCGTGTATGCCGATGATGTTGTATTAGACAACTGCGTTGTAATTGGCGGTGTGTTTGCCACCAATACAATCGAGTTGAAAGATTGCATTATAGGCACATTCAACGCACCATCGGTAAACTCAAGCGGAATCATTCAACTTCTCTTACCGACTGCCTTTTCACAGGAAAGAATGATTGTCGCCGCCGACACTAAATTCTTCAATCTTTCACTTGCCGACCTTGGCGGTCTGTTCAAAGGTAACCAACAAGCACCCGAATCAGGTAGAATACCGATGAATATTGATGCTGATAACGTTAAGACAAGCCTGACCGATGAAAATACGCAGAAATCATATTATTCATATACTGTTGTCGGAAAAGTTTTGGCAGCCGATATGCTTGACGTTGACAAATTCCAAAATCATTTTCTGCTAACGGCAGCTGCATTAGGGACACAATTGCTTAAAGCGTACGACCTTGGTCCGTCGGCTGACGGAACGACTAAACCTTTGACTTATGAAAACATACGTGAGTTTTTCTTCGCCATTTTGCGTGGGCAGATTGAGATACAGGAAATATCAGGTTCGTTCTCGATGGGCGAATTGTTAAGAGATTAGGATATGAGCCAAAACAAACAATGTCCATATTGCGGCGAGGAAATTGACAGCAACGCTGTGGTTTGCCCAATTTGCGGCGAGCAACTTGAATCCGAAGAAATTGCCGTCGAAAAAAAAGTTTGCCCGTTTTGCGGTGAAGAAATCGACAGCAACGCTGATGTTTGCCCATATTGTGGAGAGAGACTTGATGATACTCGAACACAAGAGAGTGAGGATGTTACTGAATCCCCAATTGCTAATGAAGATGAAACTCAATTGATAGATTCAAACATCGATACACAACAAGTAGTGGAAAACTCATCGGTTGAAAACGAAATGGTTGCAAGCGAAGCAAGTTCGTCAGAATGGTTCAACGATGCCGATGAGATAAACGCAGCAATCACATTAATCCGCTCGTTTCCACGTAATTGATGAATAAAAGAGTGTTATGAGCGAAACGAAGATATGTCCATATTGCGGCAATGAGATTCTTGCAGTAGCAAAAAAGTGTAAGTTCTGTAAGCAGTGGTTGCCTGAAGAAAACATTGTCAGCGATAATAATTCAAATGACGATGCACAAACTAATGGGGGTATACAAAATAATTCAATTGACACAGGGAATATAAAAGACGACCCATATTATGACCTTTTTGTCGCGATGAATAAAGAGATTCAAAACAAAAAGGTCAAAAAAGGTTTGATGATTACCCTGTGCATAATTGCATTAGTGGTTGTTGTCGGGTTGGTAACTATGCTTGTGACGAAAGAATCGGGAACAAACAGCAGCAATAAAACGGAACAATCAGTAACAAACAGCAACAATAAAACGGAACAATCCGTTAAGACCATTACAACAAACGATATTGCCATAGAATTAGCAAAAAAATGGGATGACGTACACACATCGAAAAAAGCCGAAGACTTTATCAATATTTACGCGCCCCAAGTAAAATACTACCAACAGACCTATACGCCCGAAATGATTGTTAAATCGAAGCGTGACTTGTTTACCAAAACACCTAATTTCTTGCAAATGATTTCAAATTTTGAAGTGACGAACGCTTCTGATGGTAGTATAAAAGTGCATTTCAACAAGTTGGTGCAGACTTCACCCAAAGAGGACAGAAAAAACTATCCTTCATATTTAGTTATCAAAAAGATAAAAGGGAATTGGCTGATTGTTGAGGAGAGCGATGATGTTACCGATGCAAATTTGGCTAAAAAGAAGGAAGCGGTTTCCGTTGGCGAAGAACTTGTATATTCGATAGCAGATGATGGTTATGTGAATATCAGGTACTTTCCCGATGCCGATTCTGACGTGGTTGGCGTGCTTGCAACCAATCTTGATGGAGCAAAACTGATAAGCAATCAGGGCGCGTGGTGGAAGGTTCGTATCGGCGATGTTGAGGGCTATGTCAACAGCAAGTATGTCAAGTTGAGCAACACACCTGTCAAAATAAACGGGCTTCCTACGGTTTACTATGTTGTTTTGCAAAGTCACAGCACATTGGACAGTGCTCGGATACATAATGGATGGCTACCCGATGGAATGGAGTGTTGGATATATAAATGCACGTCAAATGGTAAGACAGTCTATCGCCTGTGCGACGGTTGCTTTTCCACCCGTTCAAATGCTCAAGCGGCAATCAATAAGTGGCGTTCGATGGAGGCACATTGGTACGCCAATGCGTGGATATGGGAAAGTGAAGGTCTTGGCGACTGTGTTGAATGTCCACCCATTTATGAAGGAGATGATGGGGGAAATTTTCCACCGTTAACACCAGAATAGAACTGAAAACTTAAGAGAAGAGTTAATGTTAGACAATTGCATTGTCGCGCGTAAGTTCAAAATTAGTTGTAAGGGAATTGTGACAAACGCTTTTTTATATATTTGTAAGTCAATTTTAAATAGGTAAGAGTATGAGTTTCGATGTTCTTGAAAAGACCTATAAAACACTGACTGAACAGCAGCAGTTAATGGTTTACGATTTGGCGTTATCGCTTTATAAACTCAATATGACGCCTAAAAACAAACCAACAACGAAACGTGTGTTCGGAAAGTTCTCAAAAACCGCAAAAGCGCATTTTTCCGATAATTGGGAAATGACCGAAGAAGAAATGTGCATTTTATGAAATATCTGATTGACACTCACATTCTTATATGGCTTGCAATATCACCGCAAGAAATCTCGAAAGGGGTGCTTCGTATATTGGAAAATCCTGAAAACAAGGTATTTGTTTCCACCGTATCCCTTTGGGAAATCGCAATCAAACTTTCAATCGGGAAATTAGATTTGCAAGGATTGGAAATATCTGATTTAGTGCAGTTTTGCAACGAGCAAAATATTGAGATAATTCAATTGCCCGTGTCGGCTGTCGAACAGTACAAAAGGCTTCCTAAAAAAGAAAAGCACAAAGACCCTTTTGACAGATTCCTGATATCGCTCTCTATTGCAGACAATTACACGCTCGTTTCGTCGGACAGTAAAGTGGATTTGTATCGCGAAGACGGATTGGTTTATATCAGTTAAACCCACAAACTTCTCACCACTAAACACTCACCCCTAACCCTTCAACAATGAACTGCATAATAGTTGACGATGAGCCACTTGCGCGCGAGGCGATTGAGATTCTTCTTGAGTCGGAACCCGAACTGACGCTTGTGGGAACGTTTGGCAGCGCATTGGCAGCGCAGCGTTTCCTGTCGCAGACGCAAGTCGATTTGGCCTTTCTCGACATTCAGATGCCAGGGCTCACGGGCATTGAGTTCGCGCACACCATTTCGCCGCAGACGCTTGTGATTTTCACCACGGCCTATTCCGAATATGCCATTGATAGTTATGAGGTCGATGCCGTCGATTTTCTTGTGAAACCCGTTGAGAAAGAGCGTTTTCACAAGGCCGTCGATAAGGCGGTGTCATACTTCAAATTGCTTACGCAGGGCGACAAGCAGAACATTGAGCCAGGTGCCGACGATTACTTTTTCGTCAAGTCGGACCGCAAGTTCTGTAAAGTTTGCTTCGCCGACATTCTCTTTGTCGAAGGGCTGAAGGATTATGTGGTTCTTCAACTTGAGAATCAGAAGATTATCACCCGGATGAATCTGAAAAACATATCGGCCTTGCTGCCGCAGTCAATGTTTATGCGTGTCAGCAAATCGTACATTGTCAACACCACCCATATCGATGCCTTCGACAACAACGATATATTCATTGGCCAGTACGAAATTGCTATAGGTGAGAGCTTTAGAGACGATTTCTTTGATGTTTTTGTGAAGAATCAGCGGAGAGGGTGAGAGTCGAACGTAAACTTAAACGCAAACACAAAACACAATTCTGAATTCTGTGTATATTTGCGAAACATTCAAATTTTAAAATAAATGAAAGAGCATATTAATTCATTAGTGTTAGGTGCCAGCATAGTGTTGGGCAGCTTCCTAATTTATTGCGGAATAGACAATTACGCGCATAAAGACCGATTTGTATCGGTGAAAGGTTTGGCGGAGCGTGAGGTCCTGGCAGACAGAGTTGTTTGGCCTCTGTCGTTCAACGAGGTGGGCAACGATATGCACCAACTCTACGACCTGATTGAAACCAAACAGCGCACCATAGTCAACTTTTTGAAACAGAATGGGATAAAAGACGATGAGATTACCATTTCGGCTCCGTCGGTACTTGACCGTCTGGCACAGACTTGGGCGCAGGACAACGTGCGCGAGCGCTATCAGACGAGTTGCACCATAACCGTCATTTCGTCAGATGTGCCAAAGGTTATGTCGATTATGAAAATGCAGCAGGAGTTGCTGAAAAAGGGCGTGGCCATTGGCGGAAATTCATATGAGAATCAGACAGAATATCAGTACACTAACCTTAATTCTCTCAAACCCGAGATGATTGAGGAGGCAACGCGCAATGCCCGTCAGGTGGCTGAAAAATTCGCACAGGACGCTGGTTGCGATTTGGGCAGCATTAAGTTCGCTTCGCAAGGACAATTCTCTATCAATGAGGAATATACAACACCGCATATAAAGAAAGTCAGAGTGGTTACCACTATCGACTATTATCTGAAATAAATGATTTAAACTAAAAAACTATTTGTATGAAAATCAAAAATTTGCTTATTGTGGCAACAACGTTGGCAGCATTAGTTTCGTGCTCTTCATCAGCAAAGAAGGCCGAAGCTGCAAAACCAAAAACATTGGTTGTATTCTACTCGCAGAGCAACACCACTCGCACAGTGGCTCAAGAGATTCAAAAACAACTGAATTGTGACATTGCTGAAATTGAGTGTGTTGAACCGTATTCTGGCGATTTTGGCCAGACCATACAACGCTGGCAGAAAGAACAGCAGGAAGGCACTCTGCCTGAAATCAAACCGCTTGCAAAGGACATAAAGGATTATGACGTAATCTTTTTGGGTTACCCAATTTGGGGCGGCACATACGCTATTCCTGTGGCTACTTTCCTGAAAAACACTGATTTCGCAGGAAAGAAACTTGTTCCGTTCTGCACATTCGGCAGCGGCGGACTTAACACCAGTGTTGCAGCTTTGCAGAACAGCGCACAAAACGCGCAGATTCTCGACGGCTATGGTGTTCGTCAGGCACGTGTTGCCGCAGCACCGGCCGAAGTTGAGCAATTCCTTATTAAACTTGGTTTCAAGGAAGGTGAGGTTGAGCAGTTGCCTGATTTCTCTGAGCAGAAAGAAGTTTCTGACAGCGAGAAGGAAATCTTCAATCAGGCTTGCAGCGATTACCAAATGCCTCTTGGCAGCCCTGTAACTGTTGGTTCACGCCTGATAAAAGGCGGTACCGAATACCTCTTCACTGTTGAAGGTCAGGGCGGTATGAAGTCGCAGATTTACGTTCTGGCAAAAGAAAACGAAAAACCGGAATTCACACAAGTTGTTCGCTAATAGGTGTTTCTGCCATAGCAGCACAAACAAAAAATCCACGGTAACATCGTTACCGTGGATTTTTTGTTTTGTAAATATCTGTGCTAATCAGTTTATCAAAGCTATCAGGTTGCAAGAATCAATCATCGAGCAGTATTATCGGCTCATTGTCAGACTGTTGCATCTCTACAAGTTCGTTGTTGTCGCATTTGATTACGCGGCCCGGAAACTCCTTGATAAGCGGATAGTCGTGAGTGGCTATTACAACGGCGCGGCCGGTGGCGCTGATTTTTGTCAGAATCTGCATGATGCCGCGCGATGTGTCAGGGTCGAGGTTGCCGGTAGGCTCGTCGGCAAGGATAATCTCAGGATTGTTGAGCAGAGCCCTGGCGATAACCACACGCTGTTGCTCGCCGCCGGAAAGTTCATTCGGCATTTTGTAGCCCTTTTGTGCAAGACCCACTTTTTCAAGCACTTCCTGAATGCGGCGGTCAATCTCTATTTTGTTTTTCCAGCCTGTGGCTTTCAGCACAAATTTCAGATTCTCGTTCACATTGCGGTCTGTCAGCAGTTGAAAATCCTGAAACACAATGCCTAACTTGCGCCGTAGAAATGGTATCTGTTTGTTTTTGATTTTCTCAAGTTGGAATCCTGCCACGGTGCCAGTGCCTTTGGCCAGCGGCAGCTCGGCATAAAGCGTTTTGAGCAGGCTGCTCTTGCCGCTGCCGGTTCGTCCAATCAAATAGACAAGCTCGCCGCTTTTAATCTCAAGGTTGATGTTCGACATTATTATGTTGTCGGGCTGAGCTATTGTGGCGTTCAGCAATTCTATTTTGGTATCCATTTCCATACTTCGCAAAATTTTTTCAACGTTTCAAAAGTAAGATTTAGAGGTGTCGCATTTGTGATAAACCGCTCATTTAATAAACATTCAATTGTTAATTAAAACCTTGCAGAGGCCGATTATAGGCTCTCAAATGCATTTATTTTGATTTCGGTTTATTAGCTTCATTTTTTATGCGTAAAACGATATTAACCAATGTCTTAATTGCCGTATTTCTGTTGACGGCACTTGGCGTTTCCGCCCAAAAGACACAAATCTATCTTGATGAGGATTACGACTATCGAATAGGGGTCGATTTGTTCAACAAGCAGCACTATTCGCAGGCACAGCAGTTCTTTGAGCGCGTTGTGGCGCATTATGGTAACGAGTTTTCTGACATCAAAGCCGATGCGGAGTATTATGCGGCATTGTGCGCACTCGAGCTCTTCAACAGCGATGCCGAATATCGTATAGGCAAGTTCATCAACGACTATCCCGAAAGTCCGCGCACACGCACAGCCTATTTTGAAATGGGCCGCTATCAGTATCGGGCCAATCATTATAAAGAGGCGCTCGACTATTTCGACCGTGTGTGGAAGCAGAATCTGAACAAGGAGCAGCTTGCCGAACTTTATTTCAAGAAGGGTTACAGCTATTTCAAGCTGAAACAGTACGACCGTGCGTCGAAGATGTTCTACGAACTTATCGACGGAAAAAGCAAATACGCCAATCCTGCTATCTATTTTTATGCTCACATAGCCTACACCAACAAGAATTACGAGACGGCACTCAACAATCTGCAAAAGATTGAGTCAGACCCGACATTTGCGCCGGTGGTGCCTTACTACAGACTGCAGATTTACTTTATCCAAGGAAAGGACGACAAGGTTATTGAGCTTGGAAAGGCGATGTTCGACCAAACCGATGCCAAGCGCCAGGCTGAGATGTCGCGCATAGTGGGAGAGGCTCTCTACAACAAGGAGATGTACACCGAGGCAGTTCCCTATCTGGAGATTTACAAGAGCAAGGCCGACAACTATACTCGCGAGGACATCTATCAGCTTGGATACGCATATTATAAGACAGGCAACTATCAGCAGGCGACAACCACAATGTCGAATGTCACAAACATTAACGACGAACTGACTCAGAACGCCTATTTCCATATCGCCTACTCAAATATGCAGCTTCAGCAGAAGGAGCAGGCGCGCATGGCTTTTGCCGCAGCATCGAAGTACGATTTCAATGAGCGGATAAAAGAACAGTCTCTGCTCAACTACGCGAAATTGTCGTATGAGCTTTCGTATTCACCTTTCAATGAGACAATTAAGGCTTTTAATCAATATCTGGAGCAATATCCCAACTCGGTTCATCGCGACGAGGCGTATGAGTATTTGGTGAAGGCTTATCTGTCGTCGAAGAACTATCAGGCGGCGCTTGAGTCGATTGCCAAAATCAAGAATAAGACCGCTGAGATGCAGTCTGCGTGGCAGCGTGTGGCCTATTTCCGTGGCTTGGAGCTCTACAATAACCTGAAATTTGAGGAGTCGGTTGTGGCGTTCGATAAAGTTATCGAACTTAAGGCTTATGACAAGGAAATCAGAGCTTTGGCACAATACTGGAAAGGTGAGGCGCTATATCGGCTTGAGAAATACACCGATGCTGCCGAAGCCTACAACCAGCTTTTGACAACGCCCGGAGCCTACACCATGCCTGAGTATAAGACTTGCTATTACAACATCGGCTACTGCCATTTCAAAAATAAAGACTACACAAAGGCAGCCGACTGGTATCGCAAATACACCGAGAAAACCAGCGATGCCGACACTGCCAAGCTGGCTGACAGCTACATCCGCATAGGTGATTGTTACTTTGTGACGTCGAAGTTCAGCGACGCATCGTTGTTCTATGGCATGGCTGCCGACCTTAACGCATTCGATGTTGAATACGCATTGTTCCAGAAAGGTTTTGCAATGGGACTTGGAAAGGATTTGACCGGCAAGATAAAGACAATGAGCGATTTGCTTCGCCGTTACCCGAAATCGAACTATGCCGCCGACGCGCTTTTCGAGCGTGCGCGCGCCTACACCATTATTGATTCTACACAGCTGGCAATCAACGATTTCCATACGCTTGTCAAGAACTACCCAAACAGCTCCTATGTTGTTAAGTCGATGTTGCAGACAGGCTTGCTGTATTATGCCGACGGTCAGAACTATCTGGCTATCGACAATTTCAAGAGTGTAATTGAGAAGTATCCGGGCACATCTGAGGCCGACGAGGCGCTTTTCGCCTTGAAGAATGTCTATGTCGATATGAACAAGGTTGACGACTATTTCGACTATGCTAATAGCCGCGGCAACCTGACCGATGTCGATATGTCGGAACGCGATTCTCTTACATATGCTTCAGCCGAAAAGGTTTATATGACAGGCAATTGGCGAGAGGCCGGCGGTTTGTTCGACAGCTATCTCGACAAATTTCCCGAAGGCAAATTCTCACTCAACGCCACCTATTATCGCGGTGATTGCAACTTGAAGATGCGCAACAACGACAAAGCCCGCGAGGATTTCGAGGCTATAGCAGCACGTCCGAAGAATATGTTTACTGAAGCGTCGTTGCTGAGTGCCGCATCGCTTGCCGAGGGTGCAAAGGACTACAAACAGGCTGTAGAGCTTTATAAGAAGTTGGAAGACAACGCTGAAGTGAAATCGAACCTTATGATTGCGCGTGAAGGCCAGATGCAAAACGCCTTTGCCGACAGCAATTTCAACGCGGCAATAGAGGCGGCACGTAAAGTACTGATAACCGATAAGATAACCGAGGAGCAGATTCGCCGTGCGCGTTATGTAATGGCCGTTAGCTACTATCAAACACACCAATCCGACCCGGCAATAACGCAGTTCCGCATTCTGGCGCTCGACATGACAAGCAAGGAAGGAGCGGAGTCGCAGTATATGGTTGCCCGAATGCTGTTTGAGCAGGGCGAGTTGCAAAAGTCAGAGGAGGCTGTCAACGCACTCATTTCGTCGGGAACATCGCATTTCTATTGGATTGCAAAAGCGTTCTTCCTGTTGTCGGACATCTGCATGGAGCGCGGCGACCGTTTCCAGGCCAAAGCCAACTTGCAGAGTGTGATTGAAAACTACGGCGACACTTCCGACGGAATTGTTGACGAAGGCAACGCCAAACTGAAACTCATTACCGACGAGGAGAACGAGAAGTTTGTTGAGGACAATTCGACGCAGGAGGTTGTGATTAAGTTCAATGAGAACAATTCGGAAATGGAGTCGGAGGATGATGACGAAGAAGAAGCTCAGCCGGAACCAGCCTCCGAACCAGCTGTTGAGGAGGCTCCAAAAACCGAATCGATGCAAGTGGTAGAGCCGCAAAAGACCGAAACTGAGCAGGTTGTGCCGACTGAAAACGAAAATCAGCAGGAGACCGAAACAACCGAGGATGTTGGCACACAGACAGAAACTGAAAGTCAGTCGGCTGATGAAACCGAATCAACAAATGCCGAGAGCGAACCTGAAGTAGTAGAGCCTCAAGCAGAGGAACCGCAGGAACAGAATACAGAGCAACCTGATACAGAGTCGGATAACGATAATCAGGAACAAGACGAGGCTGAAATACAAGAACAAGAATAAAGGAGATATACCGATGAAAAGTAATAGAATAAGTATATTGACTATCATATTGTTAGGCGCAACAACAGCATTCGCGCAGAACAACAACTTGAACCAAGAGGTGAAAGTGATAAAGGCATACGAGCCGGTAATCAACGATGCGTATAAAATCAGCTCGCTGCCAAAGATTGTTGACACACTCAACGTCACGCCAACTTTTGACTACGACGACGGCGTTACTCCTGAGATGTACAAAACCAAATACAAACCAAAGCAGATGAAGCCAGCAAAGCTTGTTGCTGAGCCGCTTCCGAAGCTATACAACGTGTATGTGAAAGGCGGTTTCGGAATGTATACTACGCCGTTGCTCAACATCTACACAGGCAGCCAGAGGTCGGAGAAGTGGTTGTGGAACGCCAATATGAACTACACTTCGAGCAGTGCCAAGGTTAAGAACGAAGACGACAAGCGGGTTTATGCCGGATTGTCGAAGTTCGACATCAACGGCAGTGTGCACCGCTTTTTCAAAAACGATATGGCGGCTTCAATATCAGCAGGTTATGGCAATCGTGGCAATTATTATTATGGTTATGCCACAGAGCTCAATCTGCCCGATTCAATTATTCCCCTGAAACGGAAAGATATTGAGAAACAAAGTGTTAATTACTACAACATAGGGGCAACGGTCTATTCGACAAATCTCGATTCGGCTGAAATCGACTATAAGGTGTCGCTTGGCTACAATGGATTGAAAACCAAGGACAGCAAGAGCGAGAATAATATCCACTTCGACGGATATATAAGCTATCTGCTTGATAAAGAGTTCTTGGGCGTTAAATGTGTGATTGACAATTACAAAACACAGGGGCTTGCGAATGATGTCAACTCGGCGGTTGTTAATTTCAATCCGTGGGTGGGCGCTTACGGTCGCAAATGGCGCGTCAAGGCGGGTGTCAACACCTTCTACGACCAGCGCAATCAAAAGTATATGTTCTTCCCCGACATCAGCATGCAGTATAACATAATCGACTATTTCCTGCTGCCGTATCTTGAACTGAACGGCAACTATAAAGTGCACGATTACAAAGATATGTACTTCGAGAATCAGTTTGTGAAATCTGATTTGCGGATAAACCCGACCAAGACACGAATCAATCTTGCGGTGGGTTTCCGAGGCAACATCAGCTCGCGTATCGCATTCAACGTCAAAGCCGAATATGCTAAAATCGACAATCAGTATTTCTTCGTGAACGACACATCTACTATGTTGCATGAGAAATTCTTTGTTGTGTACGACGACATTATGCGTACTCACATCTTGGGCGAAATATCGTACAAGACGAGCGAGAAATTCAAGATTGGTTTGAAGGGACACTATTATATCTATGACATGTCGACGGAGCTGGAGGCATGGCACTTGCCAACCTATAACATCAGCCTCGATGCGAGCTACAACCTGTCGAACAAGATAATAGCCACGGCTAATGTTTATGCCGTAAGCCGCCGCCAGGCCTGTCTCTATCAGGTTGACGGGCCGGGCAAAGTTTTGCCTGTTGCTAAAGAGCTCGACGGTGTCGTTGACATCAATCTGGGAGTGGAGTACCGCATCACCAAACGGTTCTCGGGTTTCCTCGATTTGAACAACATAACGGGCAGCCGTTACTACCAGTGGAACCAGTATGCCAATCAGCGCTTCAATTTCATGCTGGGGTTGACATACGCCTTTTGAATTTAGAAAAAGACTACTTTAAACATAAACTTTATGATGCTACCTAAAATCTTCAAATTTCGAAAGATAGAGTCGAAAATTGAAACCTCGGGCACAGAAAACCGGACTAGCAGGAAACAAACTCTTGCTGAGTTGGGTGTTTTTATGCCAGAAGATGAATTTAAATTGAAAATCAGCGAGTTGAAGGCGGATAAAGCTTCCGTCTGAAACATGGTTGAATTGTAAAAACTGATTATATGGAAACAGAAAAAGTGAAAGTCCTGATAATTGGTTCAGGACCAGCAGGATACACTGCCGCTATCTATGCTTCGCGGGCCAACTTGCAGCCGGTTTTGATACAAGGCTTGCAAGCCGGTGGACAACTTACGCAAACAACTGAGATTGAGAACTTTCCGGGTTATCCGAATGGTGTTGACGGTAATCAGATGATGGAAGAGTTCCGTCAGCAGGCTGAGCGTTTGGGAACCGATATCCGTTTTGGTGTGGTTACAAAAGTTGATTTTGCCGACGGCAAGCACCTTGTAACTGTAGATGGCGATAAAGTGATTGACGCAGAGGCGGTTATTATTGCCACCGGTGCTACAGCCAAATATCTCGGTTTACCCTCGGAGGAGAAATACAAAGGCAGTGGAGTGTCGGCCTGCGCCACTTGCGACGGCTTTTTCTACCGAAAGAAGGATGTGGCGGTGGTTGGTGGCGGTGACACAGCCTGCGAGGAGGCTACCTATCTGGCGCACCTTTGCAACAAGGTTTATATGATTGTCCGCAAAAACTATCTGCGTGCTTCAAAAGCAATGCAAAACCGTGTGATGAACACACCCAACATCGAGATATTGTTCGAACACAACACGTTAGACCTGTTTGGTGACGGTGTTGTCGAAGGCGCTAACTTGGTTTATCGTCAGGGCACGTCCGATGAGCAGAAGCGCCAGATTAAGATTGACGGTTTCTTCCTTGCCATAGGTCATCATCCTAATAGCACTGTTTTCCAGCCATTTGTGAAGACTGACGAGGACGGATATATTCTTACCGAGCCAAACTCAGGTCGCACCAATGTGCCAGGCGTTTTTGCCTGTGGCGATGTTATGGACCGTACTTACCGTCAAGCTATTGTAGCTGCGGGTTCGGGCTGCAAGGCCGCGCTTGATGCCGAGCGTTATCTGCTTTCGAAATAAACAGACTATGATTTTGAAATTTGACTGTTACTGCCCGACGGAGTGGGGACAAAGCCTGAAAGTGGTTGGTTCGGCGCCTGAACTTGGCAACTGGGATGTCGATAAAGCCTTGCCGCTTGAGTGCTGCGAGCTGAATAGGTGGCGCACAACCGTTGAGTGTGCGGTGGAGGAGCCGGTACAGTACAAATACATTCTTGTTGATGCAAAAAACGGCACACAGTCTGTTGAGGTGCGTCCTTCGCGCAAGTCAGCGGCAATATTGAAAAAGAACGGAACTTGTTGTTGTGTAGATACTTGGCAGAATCTTGAAACCGAATATGCGGCCTTTCTGAGCTCGGCTTTCACAAAAGTCCTTTTCAAAGCCGAGAAACGGTTTGTTACCAAAAAAACGAGTCTGAACGCTGTACAGCAGATTGAGATTAGCTGTTGCGTTCCAAAACTAAAGCCTTCGCAATTTGTCTGTTTGTCAGGTGATTGCGAACAACTTGGCGATTGGCGGAACCACATTCCAATGTCTGTCGAGAATCAGGCTAAATGGACAATCCGTTTCAATATGAAGGTGTTACCGGCTGAGTTCGAGTACAAATTCATAATTAAAGATACCGACAATCCGGAGTCAGTAGTGTGGACTGACGGTCCAAACCACCGTTTTGTCAACATTTACGGCGATTCGCCAATCAGCATAAA
Source organism: Salinivirgaceae bacterium (assembly GCA_017557605.1). Lineage (GTDB taxonomy): Bacteria > Bacteroidota > Bacteroidia > Bacteroidales > SZUA-534 > RUG13583. Next base: position 48,863 of record JAFYYJ010000049.1, on the reverse strand, counting down.
AATTGATGACGGCATTATCGATGTAAACCATGACAAGCCTCGTTTTGCGGGCGTCAATGTGCCGGTTTTCTCATTACGCACCGAAAACAGTTTCGGCGTTGGCGATTTCAGCGATTTGCGAAAACTTGTCGATTGGGCGTCGAAAGTGGGGCTGAAGATGATTCAAATTCTGCCCATAAACGACACAATATCAACATATTCGTTCCTTGATTCGTATCCATACAATGCTATTTCGGTTTTTGCGTTGAATCCGCTTTTTGTCGATGTGCTGAAATTCGGACGACAGCCCGGCGCAAAGTTTATGGCCGAGTATGAGGCTGCTCGGAGCTCGCTCAACAGCAATCCTGACGTTGATTACAATCAGGTCATCAGCCAGAAATTGGCATACTGCCGGGCAATTTTCGAAAGCAACTTTGATGAGAATGTAAATGCAGTTGATTTTCGGAAGTTTATAAAAGAAAATTCGGATTGGCTTATGCCATACTCGGCGTTCAGCCTTCTGCGCGACATAAACCATACGGGCGATTTCCATAGGTGGCAGAAATATTCGGTTTATTCTGCAAAAGCCATTGCTAAGTTCTTTCAGCCCAGCCATTTATACTATCGCAACGCAATGTTCTGGTGCTATATGCAATTTGCGCTCGACAAGCAGTTGCGTGAGGCTACAGCCTACGCCCGCAAGCATGGTGTTATTCTAAAAGGCGACATTCCGATTGGCATAAGCCGTTGCAGCGTTGATGCGTGGAGCAATCCGCACCTTTTCCATTTCGACGGACAGGCTGGAGCTCCGCCTGATTTCTTCTCTGAAAACGGGCAGAATTGGGGCTTCCCCACATACAATTGGGAGGAAATGGCCAAAGACGGCTATGCTTGGTGGCGTCAGCGGTTGGTAAAAATGAACGACTATTTCGACGCCTATCGCATCGACCATATACTCGGTTTCTTCCGCATTTGGGAGATACCGACATCGGCCATTTACGGGATGTTGGGGCATTTCCGCCCGGCTTTGCCGCTTAGTGAGGCGGAGCTATTTAAGGCAGGAGTGTTGCTCGACTTCGATGCGGCCTGCAAGCCTCAAGTTTCTGCTGAATATATCGACCAACTATTTGGTGTTCAGGCTGAAAAAGTTAAACAGACATACCTTGAGCCGCAGAAAAACGGTCTTTTCTCGTTGAAGCCCGAATTTGCAACGCAGCGCCAGATTTACGAGAAGGTTGTGGGACATCGTGCGCCCGAAAAGCTTACAAAGCGCACTCGAACTCTGCTCGACGGGCTAACAACAATAGCCTCGGATGTGCTGTTGCTGAAAGACCGAGAGCAAGGTGGCTATCATCTGCGCATAGATTTGCAGAAGACTACAGCCTACAAGCGTCTTGCCGAATGCCAGAGGAAAGTGCTCGACGCACTATATGAGGATTTCTTTTACCATAGACATAATCAATTTTGGGAACATCTTGCAATACAGAAACTTACGGCGTTGTTGCAGTCATCAGAGATGCTTGTTTGCGGTGAGGATTTGGGCATGATTCCCGATTGTGTGAAACCTGTTATGGAGCAGCTCGGCATTTTGAGTCTCGAGATTCAACGGATGCCAAAGACATTCACCGAATTCGCTCATTTAGAGTCGATTCCGTACACTTCTATTTGCGCCACATCGTCGCACGACACATCAACAATACGCGGTTGGTGGGAGGAGAACCACGAATCGACACAACGCTATTATAACAACTGGCTGAACCAGAAAGGCAAAGCGCCAGTACATGCCAACGAAAATATTTGCAAGCAGATAATTGAGCAGCACTTGCAGTCGCCGGCCTTGTGTGTGATGATGCCTATTCAGGATTTCTTCGCGCTTGAGCCAGAATTGCGGGTGAAAAATGTGGAGCAGGAGAGGATTAACATCCCCGCCAACCCGCGTAACTATTGGAAATACCGCATGCATGTCGGTATTGAGCGGTTGTGTGGAATGAAGGCGTTCAATTCGCGCATCAGAGCAATGCTTGAGGAAAGCAACAGGCTGATTTAAAGGAAATAGAAATTCAGAATAACGAATTACGAAAGCGATACTTTACACTTTACTCATCTTCTAAAATAAAATTACATTTGCGGCCGCAAAACAGACACAATGGCAACAAAGTTTAAAGTTTATATCATTCGTCCTGTCAGAAATTTCGTAATCTACCATTTGCTGCATTCGATTTTTGTTTTAGGACAGTTCATGCCGCGCCGGCCCTTGCTTTGGTGGCATGGCGTGCTGGCCAAAATTGTCTATCGGATGCTGAAAAAAACTCGCCGGATTGTCGAGCAAAACCTTGCCATTGCCTTTGGTCCCGAAAAGCGGAAAGGCGAGTATCATTGTATTGGACAACAGATGTTTGTGTCGCTCGGGAAGACTTTTACCGACTATGCGTTGTTTTGGAAGATGAAAACCCGCGAGCAGTTCTCACGTTATTTCCGTTTTGAGGGCGAAGAAAACCTGAAAGCCGCCTACGAGAAGGGCAAAGGCGTGCTGTGTTTGGTTACGCACACGTCGGGTTGGGAGTTTTCAGCTTTCATGCCGCCGGTGCTGGGTTATAAATCGATGGGAGTGAGCAGCCGCATTAAAAATCCGGCGCTCAACAAGCTGATGATTGGTCTGCGTGAGTCACGCGGCATGGCCAACATCACTCGTGACCATTGCTATGATACGCTTGTGGAGCGGCTTAAGAAAGGCGAGTGCTTGATAATAATGATTGACCAAGACAGCAAGAATATCCGAGGCGAGTTTCTTAAATTCTTTGGAAAAGAGGCATATACACCGATAGGATGCGCCCGTTTGGCCATGGATACAGGTGCGGCGGTTGTGCCTATGTACACTTATCGCAACGATGATGACACATACGTTTTCAAGATGTTGCCCGAGATTCCCTTTGAACGCAAAGAAACCGATTTGGAGACAATCAGATACAATACGCAGAAACACAACGACGCCATTGAGCAGATAATCCGTGAGCATCCCGAACAGTGGGTGTGGATGCATGAGCGTTGGAAAACCACACCTGAGATTCTTCGTCAACATCTTGAGCGTAAGCGCATTGCAAAAGAAAACTCACAAAAACAACAATAGCCATGACCGCAAAATTCTCATACGAAAAGACTGTCGCTGAAATTGAGGCGATTATCGATGATATAGAAAACAACCGTTTGGATGTTGACCAATTGACCGATGCCGTTGCCCGCGTTGGCGAATTGCTTGCCAAATGCAAAAAGAAACTCACCGATGCCCGTGCTGTTGTTGATGAGCTTGAAGCTAAGATGAATGACGAGGAGTGAGGCGTAAAAAATGCAATCCTACAAATCCATTGTAGTATATCGTATTCCTATCACCAGAATATCGTCAACCTGGTCATATTTTGTGCCACGCCACTCTTCATTGGCTATTCGTATCAGGTCTTTCTGTTCACGCATCGGCTTGTCTTTGATGCTCTCGAGTAGGTCTTTGAACCGGCGTGTCAGGTATTTCTTGCCGTCGTCGCCGCCAAACTGGTCGGTGATGCCGTCGGAGAAGATGTAGAACTGGTCGCCGGGATTGAATGTGCGCACGTTGTTGTAGTATGTGGTGTTGATTGAAGTGCCTGTAATATTGCTACTTATAGGAATCTTGTCACCTTTAATTTCCTCAAAACCGTTGTGGTTGAACAGATAGAGTGGACGCATCGCTCCGCTGTATTCGAGCGTATGCAACTCTTTGTCAATCACAGCGAAAGCAATGTCCATACCATCGTTGTTCTGCTCTTGGGAGTCGCTTTTGAGCGATATTTTGATTTTGCGGTTCAGGTTTTTCAATATGTCGGCTGGCGTGTGTATCCCGTTGTGAATCACTATTGAATTGAGCAGGTAGCTGCCGATAATCGACAGAAACGCACCAGGAACGCCGTGCCCCGTGCAATCGACGGCTGCTATAAAATATTTGTTCTCAATGCGATGATACCAATAGAAGTCGCCGCTCACAATGTCTTTCGGCATAAACAGCACAAAACTATCATTGAAGTCGCGGTGTATCTGCTTGGGTTTGGGTAGGATAGATGTCTGAATGCGTTTTGCATAGCGTATGCTGCCGAACATCTCGTTCTGTCGGTTTTCTATCTCGTTTTTCTGCACAAGAGCCAGATTGCGTTGCGTCTCGGCTTCGTTTTTCTGTTGTTCAATCTTTTTTTCGTACTGCTTAATCTGCGTTATGTCGGTGTCCACCGATATAATCAGTTTCACCTCGTCGTTGTCGTCAAGGATAGGGGTGAGTGTGGTTTGCAGCCAGCGTTGGTCGTTCTCGTTTTTCATCTCCGACTCGTAGGCAACCACGTTTTTTTCTTTCAATACCGATGCAATTACGTGTTTCAGGTTCTTGTTCGAGCTCACTGTGGTCACGTTTATTGGTTTTTCAAGGAATTTGTAGTCTTCAATGTCGATGTTGAGCCGTTTGCCGTAGGCGGCGTTGTACCAGTCGATGTCGCCGTTAGGCTTGTAGATTACAATCATGTTGTTCGACATGTTGGTCACGGTCGATATTTTGCTTAGGTCGGCGTTGCGCATCTGCAGCAGCTCCTTTTGCGCGCGCAGCTCCTCGCGTTGCGTCTGCAGAGTGTCACGTTGCTGAATCAGTTCCTCGCGTTGCGAGCTCAGTTCCTCTTTTTGCAGGTTAATCAGTTCTGTGCGCTTCTTTATGCCTTCTTCCATGTTCTGGCTCACTTTGATATACTCGCTGCGAGCCCTCACAAATTTCCGCCCGAAGATGTACAGCAGCAGCAGTGCGGTTGTCATCATCGCTGTAAAGGCGAAATCCTCGTCGGAGTGCAGATAACCGATGCTCGACGAGTAGAAGAAGTATTTTATCGACATCTCCGCCAGAATCAAAGCCGATACGCCGACTCTCAGCTTGAAGAAATCTGTGCGGCGCTCGGTTGTCACAACGCAGTAGATGAAATATGCCAATACCGCCAGAATCAGCGTGCAGATTAGCTCTGTGAACAGCATCCTTAACCTTGACAGCATATTGACAATAGTTGCAATGATGCATACGTAGGTTATTATCATTGAGGGTGAAGTGTACCTGTGATTCGATTTTTTAGGTGTGAAATTCCACTTTGTGTAATAGGCAAATGCGGCAAATGCGGCCGGCACTATGAAATGGAACATCATAATGTTGTTCGCCGGCGTGTCGGGTGCCAGATATTTGAACAGTGTAGTGTCGTACCACAAAGCCAGCAGCATGGTGCTTAGCAGCAGCAGTGCATTGCTGATATACATTTTGTTGCGTTCCGACAGATAGCTCATCAGACTGATAATCAGCACTGCAATCACCAGACCATACGCAAAACCGTTTGTGCGTTTCTGGGTGTTGCCTTCGTTCATGAAGCTGTCGCGGCTCCACATTTCCAATTTGACGCTGCACAACGATGTCTGTTTCGACAGTTTTATGCAGTATCGGCCTTTTTGTTTCGGCTCCAGGTTTATCTTGAAGGTGAAGTATTGCGAGTAGACGTAGCGTTGGTAAGGGTAGAGCAGACCTGTGTTGAACGTTGTCGAGTCAATGCCGTTGTAAAAGATTATTTCGGTAATCAGAGGGTTGTCGAGGGTCAGGAAGGCGGTGAAATTTTCGTTTGTGGTGTTGTTTATGTCGATGAGCACCCACATGTTGTTACGGCCGCCGCCGATGTTTATCTGGTCGCTTGCCGACTGCGAGAAATTGCGGAAGAACCTCTCCGATATGGCATCATCAATGGTGAGAGTGTTTGTCGGGTCTTCGTACACGAAGAAATGTTCGGCAAGGTCAATCTTGCCGTTGCGGTTCGCTTTGTTGATAACCACATTGGCTTTCAGCCCCATTGCGGTCACCACAAAAATCGTCAGCAATATTATTCTTCTCATACTCAGTTTTTATCTCGACTAATTTAGCAAAATCCGTTTTGCAAAATCTTGTTTCGTTTTTTATTCCGATAATTTTTTGAATTCATCAATTCCCTTATCCAAAAACTCTACAAACTCGTTGACATTCAGATTGTAACCCATTGGGTCGGTGAGCAGGTTGCCATCGGTGTCGAGCAGGCAGTAGTATGGCTGTGCGTTGATTTTGAAGCGGCTGATTTGAAAATCGGCGTTCACCTTGCCGATGCTTTTCTTCACTTTTCCGTCATAGTCCGATGTCACCCATTCGCTTTCGGGCAGTGTAGTCTTGTCATCGACATAAAGCGCCACAACAACAAAATTGTTGCGCAGGCGGTCGAGCACTTCGGCATCGGACCATACGCGGGCTTCCATTTCGCGGCAGTTGACGCAGCCGTGGCCGGTGAAGTCGATAAACAGCGGTTTGCCTTGCTCTTTGGCACACTCAAGTGCTTGGTTATAATCAAAATAACCTTGCAGTCCGTGCGGAAGATGCAGCAGGTCGGCATATTTGGGAGTCTCGCATAATGCTGATTCATAATCGTCTGCGGCAGCAGTGGTTTTTGCCGAAAGGTCGAAGTCAATTGTTGTCTGCGGCGGCAGATATCCCGAAAGGGCTTTTAGCGGCGCACCCCACATTCCGGGAATCAGGTAGATTGTAAATGCCGATGTGAGCAGGCCGAGCAGCAAACGGAACACTTTCGGCGGGTCGTTTTTTGTCTCGCCAATCTGCAGTTTTCCGAGTAGAAACAGCGCCAACAGAGCGAAATCGGCAATCCAAATTGCAAGATAAACTTCGCGGTCCAAGATGCCCCAGTGGTAGGTTTGGTCGGCCACGCTCAGGAATTTCAAGCCAAGCGCAATTTCAATGAAACCGAGTGTAACCTTCACGGTGTTGAGCCAACTGCCTGATTTGGGCAGTTTTGTCAGCCACGAAGGGAAGAACGCCAGCAGAGTGAACGGTAGCGCGAAAGCCGCCGAGAAGGCCAGCATTGTGATAATCGGTTCCCAAATGTCGCCTTGAGTTGATTTCACAAGGATTGTTCCCACAATGGGGCCGGTGCACGAGAACGACACCAAAACCAGTGTCAGAGCCATAAAAAGCACGCCCACAAGTCCGCCGTTGTTCGATTTTGAATCGGCTTTGTTGATTAGCGAGCTGGGCAGAACAATCTCAAACGCGCCCAGAAACGATGCTGCAAACACCATAAAAATGATGAAAAACAGCACGTTAGGCAGCCAGTGAGTCGACAGCCAGTTGAAGATGTCAGCTGTAACTGATTGCCCGCCAATCAGATATGTGGCAACAATTATGATTGCGATTGGAATGGTGTAGAGTGCCACTATCGACAGCCCGAATGCTGACGCCATCGACTTTGAACGGCCTTTGTTCTGTTCGTTTTTCAGAAAGAACGACACCGTCATCGGCACCATCGGGAAGACGCAAGGTGTGAGCAATGCCGCAAATCCCCACAGAATGGCTTCAAGAATCACCTTCCAGATAGAGTTTGAGTTGGCAGTGTGCACAACAGGTTCACTTTCAGTTAATTTTGCGCCATCAGAAGACTCGGTTGGTGCAGGAACCGCACTTTGCCCGCCATCCAATAGCGACAGATTGAACTCTTTGTCGCCCATTACGCATTGTTCGTCGGAGCAAGTCTGGTACTCAATTTTGCCGCTTACAACGGGAGCGGGGCCGGTTACTTTGACCGTCTGCGCAAAAACGGCTTCGTTGACGAAGAAACGCACAATTGCGCCGGCATATTCGTCTTTCTCTTCAGTCACTTTCGACAATTCACGAACAGTGTCAACCAACTCAACATCAGTCAGTTTCTCGAATGTGAAACTTGTTGGCAGCGAGTAATTGCCTTTGGGCAGATATTGCGCAAAGATGTGCCAGTTGGCGTCGATTTTCGCTTTAAAGTTGATTTGATACTCGTTTTCACCAGTCTTCTGGCTGCTGATATCCCATTTGACAGGGTTCTGTATCTGTGCGCTGGCTGAGCAAACCAACAGTGTGGCGATTGCTAAAATGCTTTGTCTTAGTAGTTTCATATTCACATTGTGTTCGTTAAATAATTCCAAATATCAGCAAGAATTTCGAGAAAAACGGATAGCCGGACACAATTTTATTATCGAAGTTCTTCGATGCTGATTTTCACACCGCCTTTAATCCATCGTCCTGGCAGTTGCAAACCGCTGAAATCGAAGCATTTGCTGTTGCCAATATTCGTAGCTTCGGCAAACACCGACAGCCATTTAATTTTGTACGATGCGCCGGCGTCAAACGTCCAGAAGCCGTTGTAAGGGTGCGTTTCGACAGTTCCGTCGGCGTTGGCTGAGTCGTAGTTGCCGTTGCGTTTCTGATACACGACGCGTATGTCAACTTTCAGTCGGTCATCTGATTGCAGGTTTATTGCCGCTGTGAATTTGTGCTTCAGTTGGTCCATTGCGTAGAGCGACTCGTAGCCGCTTGCTGTTTTCGAGACATCGATGTGCGAGTAACCGCATTCCACCGAATTGACAGTCAGCCATTTGCTTTTAGCGATTTCCGCTGGCCGTGCAATAATTTGCACTTCCTGCCCTAAAGTGTTTAACTCGGTAATGTTCTGTGCCTCATATAGTTCGATGCTCGATGTGCGAGCCCAGTCGATGATATTTTTGCCGTGGCGGAAATAGATGTTGCCGCTCATCTCGAAAATCGACTTTTTCGCCCTGAGTCCGAACTCGTAAGTGGTTGCTTTTTCGGCTTTTAGGTTAGGATTTTGCTTGTGTTTCGGGTCGTTATAGAACAGGTCGGTGAATGTCGGCAGGCGGAACGAACGGTTGGCCGCAGCATAGAGCCGTAGGTTGTTGCCGACAGCGTAGCTCAGGTCGATGCCCGGATAGATTTCGGTGCCTTTGTGTTGCAGAATGGCCGCACCAACTGACATCGAGAACTTGTTGGCTGTGTATTTATTGTTCAGTGCGACAGTTAGATAGCCGCGCTCGTAAAAATGGTCGTAACGAATTGAGTCCGATGTTCGGGCGCGTCGGCTGCGGCTTGCATCGATGTTGCCAAGTCGGTTGCTGCTGATGCGCTCGTTGCGGTACTCGGCGTTCAGCGTTGTGCGGCCAATGCAGCTGCTAGTCTCAAGTGCCAGATTTGCGCCCAAGACATCGGTAAGGTGGTGGTTTTGGTAGATGTTCGGATTGTCGCGCACAAGCACGTAATAGTCGCGCAGGCGGCGGCCATACACGTTTGCGGCAACTTTCACCCGTTGTCCGGTTTCTATACCGATGCTGCCGATTGTCAGCATATTTTCTTCATACTGAGTAGGATAGGAGAGCGTGTAAAAGCCGTTGCTGCCGAATTTCTTGTCGGTCAGGCCGAATTGAGCGTTAAGGCTGATGTTTTTGGCTTTATAAACGCCTCTGTAATAGACGGTTTGAATGTCGAAATCGGTGTTGTCGGTGTAGCCGTTGGAGTGCGATTTCGCGACAGCGGCAAAATTGCTCAACCTATTGAATGTCAAGTTTGTGGCCGCTGATATTTTGTATAACCCGTAGTCGCCAATGGTGAGCCTTGCAATGGCGGAGTTGGCGGTGTCGGACGGTGTGCTGAAGCAAACGGCGCCGTTGAGAGCGTTGGTGCCTAAGATTCGACTTTGCGCACCGCTTACAATCTCAATTTTCTGCGTGTTGCCAAGGTCGATTGGCAAGGCGAAATTGTTGTGTCCCGTTTGCGGGTCGCTGAAGTTTATTTTGTTGATTATGATTGCGTTCTGGTCGGTTGAACCACCGCGGATTGAAAGGTCGGCCTGCACATCGTTTGTTCCGCGCTGCCTGATGTCTAAGGAGGGAATGTACTCAAGGAAATCGGTTAGGCTCTGCTGGGGGGCGGCGTCGAGCTGGCGTGTGCTGATAACGGTTGGCTGCAGCACCATTTGTGTGAAGGTTACGGGCGTTCGGTCGGTGGCCACAATCACTTCGTCAATGTCGATATGACTGCTTACCTGCGCCGTGTCAATCAACGATTCGCACTTTGCCTGCGTGGCCACAACTGTCAGTGTGTCAACCAAAACGCAGATTTTAATCACTTTGCCGATGCTGCAAAAAGTGGCATACGGCTTTCGCGTCCATTGCGAGAAATGGACAAGTCTCTGTCCGAGACATCGCTTTTTCTGTTTCATATAATGTTGTTTTAAAAATTCGAGCGGCTTGAAGCAAAATCTGCGCCAAAATGCGGGGGCGTAACCTTCGCAAACAAAAAAAACGCGGCCATTCGACCGCGTTCTCTTTCTGTTTTAAGTTGGTGTTATCTGTTAGCCAACTGATATATTTTCAGTATATCGTTGTATGCCAGTTTTTTGAGATTGCCCACAGTGGATGTCTTTCCAATTGAGCATTTGTCGGCCATTAGCTGCATTTCCTCTTCTGTTGCTTTTCGCCCTATCAGTTCCTGAATAGATGTTGGCATACCAATGCTGTGGTAGAATTGCTTCATAGCGGCAATGCCTTCAATGGCTGTCTCTTTTGCCGAACGGAAATTGTTGGGTACATCAAGCACATTTACAGCAAATTGCGCGAAACGTGTCGGATTCTCGTCTAGTACATATTCTGCCCAATGCGGCCAAATGGCGGCCAGTCCGGCTCCGTGCGCTACATTGTACAATGCCGACAGTTCGTGCTCGATGCAGTGTGTCGCCCAGTCGCCCGTTGTGCCGCAGCCAGTCAGACCATTGTGCGCAATGGAACCGGCCCACATAATTTGTGCGCGCAGGTGATAATTTGAAGGGTCAGCCAGGACTTTAGGTCCGCATTGCCGAACGGTTTTCAAAATTGATTCGGCAACCGCATCGGTAATAAGCATATCATCATCGTGCGAGAAGTAGCGTTCCATAGTGTGCATCATTATGTCGGTGACTCCGCAAGCTGTTTGGTATGGAGGCAAAGTCAATGTGCGTTCAGGATTCATTATTGCGAAGCGCGGACGGCATAAATCGACATCGTACGAGCGTTTCATATCGGTTGATGTAACTGGCTCTTGTTCAGCTTCTTTGGTAATGACGCAGCCTTCGCTCATCTCTGAACCTGCGGCAGGAATTGTAAGCACCACGCCTAGCGGGCGGCATGTGTCAGCTTCGCCTTTGCCGATGAACAAATCCCATACATCGCCTTTATAATCAAGACCATAGCCAATGGCTTTGACAGAGTCGATGACGGAACCGCCGCCTACGGCAAGCAAAAAATCGACATTCTCAGCCTTGCAAAGTTCGATGCCTTTGCGTACGAGCGACAGGCGCGGATTGGGCACCACACCGCCCAATTCGACGTATTTAATTCCAACAGAATCAAGGCTTTTGCGTACAACATTAAGCAATCCAGACCGTTCGGCGCTTTGTCCGCCGTAGTGGAAGAGCACTTTTTTGCCGCCGTATTTTTGAACCATTGCGGCTATTTGGCTTTCCGAATCGCGACCGAAGATTACCTCGGTTGGCGCGTAGTACTTGAAATCTTTCATATTGTGAAGTTTTTGCAGTGTAAATTACTGTTTGTAAATGCTTTCCGACAAAGATAATTATTGTAGGTAAAGTTGTTCGTTTGGAGCGATTTTTCTTTTTTGTGCTAATTGTTTTTCAGAAACGCTTCGGCTTCGGCAATCTTCTCAACCGAGCCAGCATCGAACCAATAGTCGCTTTGATGCGGATAGCCGATAATTTTGTGGGTGGCTGCAAGTTTCAAATAATGTGGAATAATTGGGAAGACATCGTCACTGGGAAATTTATCAATAATATTTGGCGAAATGATGTGAATGCCGCTGAAAGCATACTGCGAAAGCCCCGATTTTTCCGCTACGTATATGGCTTCGCATGTCTTGGTATTCTGCCAGCCTTTCAATTGTAAGTTGTTGTCAAACAAAAGATAACGTGAGCTTTTTCGTTCCCTTACAGCCAGTGTCGCGTCTGCTTTCGACTCGATGTGTCGGCGCAGCATTTTTTGCAAGTCGATGTTTGTCAGAATATCGACGTTTGTTATCATAATTGGAGCTTTGCCACTAAACAAACCAATGGCTTTTTTCAGTCCGCCGCCCGTGTCCAGTAACAAATCGCTTTCATCTGAAATCTGAATATCGATGTCGTATTTCAGATTTGAAATGTAGTTTTTCATCATATCGGCAAAGTGGTGCACATTGATTACAATATGCGTGACACCGTTCTTAATCAGCATTTCAATACTATGCTGTAGAAGTGTTTTTCCGCATACTTCAACCAAGGCTTTCGGCTTGTCGTTTGTCAGCGGCCGCAGGCGTGTGCCCAGTCCGGCGGCAAATATCATGGCTTCCATTGACAGATTGATTAACTGATTGAAGGAGTGAATAACTGATTGATTTTCAATTCACGATGAATGAGTCTTACGCGGATGTTGTGCTTTTTGCTGATTGCTTCGGCAAAGTTCTGCGCACAATATGCTGAGCGGTGTTGGCCACCGGTGCAACCAAAGCAAACCATAAGTTTGGTAAATCCACGCTCTATGTATTTTTCAATTGTAGGTGTAACAATATCAATAGCTTGCGCCAGAAAATTGTCGATTGTGGAGTTCGCTTTCAGAAAGTCTATTACGGGCTGGTCGCGGCCGGTAAGCATTTTGTATTCATCGTAGCGTCCGGGATTGTGCTGCCCGCGGCAGTCGAACACAAAGCCGCCACCGGTTTCCGCGTCTGTCGGAATGCCTTTTTTGTACGAGAAGCTGACAACGGTTACTGTCAGTCCGTTGTAGTCATCTTTTTCTGGTTCTTTAATCTCAATTTTGTCGGCTATCTCGCATAAATGGGGTAGAGGCAAAATGTTGAGTGCTAGTAAGTTTTTAAGGTTTGTCAGTGCAAACGGAATGCTTTCGATAAAATGCTGTTTTTTCTCGTAGTAGCCTCTATATCCGTAAGCGCCAAGCACTTGCAGAGTTCTTATTAGTGCGAATATCTTGAATTCGCGCTTCAGTTGCGCAGTGTCAATATCTATCAGCTTTTGTATTGAATCTAAATATTTGTCGAACAATAGATTGCGTGTTTCCTCGCTTAGTTTGGCTTTTGCCTGATATAATAGTGAAGCCACATCGTAAGCCAATGGCCCATGCTTGCCACCTTGAAAATCAATGTAATACGGTGTTCCGTTTTTCAGCATGATATTCCTCGATTGAAAATCACGGAACATAAAGTAATGATTGTCAGTGCCGGCAACGGCTTGTTTTATTGTCTCAAAGTCGGTTTCAAGTTTTTGCTCGTCGAAGTTGATGTGAGCGTTTTTTAAATAACAGTATTTGAAGTAGTTAAGGTCCCATTGAATGGCCGTTTGGTCAAAGTTTTGAGAGCCTATGCATAAGCTGTAATCAATTTTCTGTCCGGCCGAAATCTGTATTTTGGCCAAATCGTCTAAAACTTTGGAAAACAGCTTTATAAGTTCGTTGTCGGGATTGCCGTCGGCTGCCGTTACCAAATCATAGAGTGTCTCGCGGCCAATGTCTTCCACCAAATAATAGCATAAGGTGTCATCATGAGATAGCACCTTTGGCACACTTATTCCACAGTCGGTAAATGTTTGTGTAAAAGATAAATATGCTTTGTTTTCTGATGCGTCATCGTTGTGAACGGCTAAAACCGTTGTGCCGTCGGAGGCAGTCAGGCGGTAGTAGCGCCGGTTTGAGCCGGAGTGGGGTAGCGGCTCACATTTTTTGTACGGTTCGCCAAATCTCTCCTGAAAAAGCCGTTCTATTGTGTTATCAGGCATATAATTAGCTTATAACGAGGCAATTGCTTCGTCCAAATTGCTGTAAATGTCAAGAATCTGATTAATGCGGGTCATTGTTATCACATTGTTTACCGACTGGCTCAGATTGAAGAATTTCAGCTTGCAGTTGTTGTTGCGCGAGTGATTGAAAATGCTTATCAATGTGCCTAATCCGGTACTGTCGATAACCTCGATGTTGCTCATGTCGACAAGAATTGAAAGGTAATAATGCTGGTCGACAAGCTCGTTCAGCTGATTCTTTATCTCATTGTCGCTCGTAACCGTAAGGCGGTTGTTTTCCGGCATTGGGGTTACTATGGCGCAACCTGCAATTTCGTTGTTTATCTGAATCATAGTTAAAGAGTTATAAGAGTTCTAAGTTTAAAGTTGTAGTTAGAAAGTTATGAGTTTTTGTCAGTGTCAGAGTTAGTGTTTTCGTTTTTTATGCTTTGCCGCAGCAATTCTATTTCCGACAACACATCGGTGCTTACTGATATGAAGTTGGTTACTATTCCTGCATACGAGTCGATGTCTTCGCCGATTTTGGTTTTCTTCTCAAGTGTGGCCATATCGAGACGCAACGACTCAATACCCATAAGCGCCACCGACGATTTGGTCTTGTGCGCTATCGCACCAAGTTGCGTGTAGTTCTTTTCCTGCAGTGCCTTTTCAAGATTTACGGCCAGAATAGGCATCTGCTGCACAAATACATCAATCAGCTCTTGTTTGAATTTGTTGTCGCCCCCAGTAATCGATTCTAAATGAGCCGGATTGATGAATTTGAAATTGTTATCTTCCGTAACGGTTTCCGTTTTAGGCTGTTGCTCGGCGACAGGAGCCTTTTTGCCGATATGCTTATGAATCAGGTTTATAAGGTCTTGTGTCTCAAATGGTTTCGAAATGTAATCGTCCATTCCTGCGGCAATGCATTTCTCTTTTTCGCCTTTTATTGCTGCTGCGGTTAGCGCAATGATTGGTACGGAGCGTTTTTCCGGGTTTTCCATTTTCCTGATGACTGATGTGGCAGTGTAGCCGTCCATTTCCGGCATGTGTAAGTCCATAAGTATCAGGTCGAAAGGTTCTTTGTTGAGCAGGTCGATGACAACCTTTCCGTTAGGCGCAACCATTATGTTGAAGTCTTTTTTCAAGATTGTCTTTACAAATAATTGGTTTATTTCGTTGTCTTCGGCCAGCAATATGTTGGGCGTGTAATCGAGTAGTTTTTCTTGTTTGTAAGTGATTGCTTCAGGTACTTTTATCTCGACAGGCTCTTTGCTGTGCTTGTAAGTTATCTCCAGACAGAAACTGCTACCCAGTCCGTTCTCGCTCTTGAGCGTAATATTGCCGCCCTGCAGCTCGGCAAGTTGTTTTGATATTGTCAGTCCCAAGCCTGTGCCGCCGTATTTGCGGGTTGTGTCGCTGCTGGCTTGCGAGAAGCTAGAGAAGATAAGCTCTTGCTTGTCTTTCGGTATTCCGATGCCGGTGTCGTGAACAATGAATTGCAGTTTGCTGGTGTTTTTGGTCTGGCTTACTACGCTGACTGTCAGTGTGATGCCGCCATATTCGGTGAATTTGAGCGCGTTGCTCAGCAGATTGTTCAGAATCTGGTTCAGCCTTGTCGGGTCGCCAATAACGTTCTCTGGCGTGCGCGGGTCGGTGTTCACTTTGAAGTACAGACCTTTGTTTTTGGTGTGCTGCGTGTAAATGGCTGACAGATTCTCGATTATATTGTGCAGATTGAAACTGATGTTCTCAATCTCCATTTTTCCGGCCTCAATTTTCGAGAAGTCGAGAATGTCGTTTATGATTATCAGCAGATTGTTGGCCGATATGGTGATGTTGTTAAGGAAAGTGTGTTGTTCCTCGGTCAGGTTGGTCTCGTTAAGCAGTCGCGCCATACCCACAATTCCGTTCATAGGCGTACGTATCTCGTGGCTCATGTTGGCAAGGAACTGGTCTTTCACTTTTGCCAGGTTCTCGGCTTGCTCCTTGGCTATCGTCAGGTCGATGTTCTGCTTTTTTATCTGCCGAATCATCATGTTGAAGCCTTTCATCAACTCGCCAATCTCATCGTTGCGCTTTTCAATCTTTTTGACCTGATAGTCAGTGATATCTGACATTGTGCGCATGGTTATTGTCAGGTCGATGATTGGGTTTGTAATGGCATCCTGCATCTTGCTCGACAGCAGCAGAGCGATAATCATCGACACGATTATCATTATCAGCACCACTTGCGCTAGCTGTTTTATGTGCATGTGATACTCGTCGAGGCTGGCTTGCAGGAATATGGAGCCGATTTTTTCGTCGTCGAGTATTATTATCCGGCTGACAAGCAGCGCGTTATCGACAAAGGCGAACGTGTCGCGCTCCGAAATGAAATCGAGGTTTGTGTTGCTGTAGGCGGCCGATTTGGTGTATTCGGCAAAAATCCGGTTGTTGTTGTCGTAGATTCGTGCGGCGCAGATGTTTGTGTCGACGCTGAGTGTCTGCAGTACGGTCTGCGCTTCCTCGGGGTAACCGAATGTGATGTTTGCGGTATTGTTGCTGCCGGCAATGTCGGCAAGTATTGTCAGGTTGTTGAGTGCCTGGCGGTTGAACTGCCGCTTGTCGTACTTGGCAAAGATGATACTTGCTATGACAATGGCGATAAAGCTGATTATCATCACAAGTATGGTGATTTTCGTACGTATCGATAAATCCTTAAAACTCATCTTCCTTGGTCGATATTATTTTTGCGAGCAACAGTAGTTTCGGACTGATTTTCACACCGATACCGTCGGCGGCGTCTTTGTTTATCTCAAACTGGTGCTTTGAGAACTGTGGCATGAAATTGATAACTCCGCCCAGCATGCAGAATCCCGCCATTTCGTCGCCAATGGTCACTATCGGCTTCTTGTCGATTGCTTTCAGAACCTGCATTATCTCATGCTGTTTGGTGCCCGAAAGAATCAATATGTGGCAGTTTCCAATATCGTTAATGTTGCTCACCCGTCTGATGTTCCAGTTGCGGCCATTGGCCTTGCGTCCTATCATGGTCTTTTCCAGTATGATACCGAACGGGTCGTCTTTGTAGATGCACAGTTGTATTGTGTCGCCGATGTAGCTCTCAGGCCACTCGATGAATTTAGCAAAGTTGAATACGTAGGCCGCTTTCACCTCATATTCTGAATATTGCGCATGCGCGCTGCCAGCAATCAAGCTTAAGACCGCTATCGCTCCGACTATCGTTATGTTTCTGATTGTCTTCATAATAGCTTAATCTTTAAGTTCGAAAAGGTTTATCTCGACGCGGCGGTAGTTCATTTCGCGCGTTTTGGCTTCGTAGCGTCCGTGTTCGGTCGATTCGCCATGGCCTTGTGTTATTATCTTGCGTCCGTCGACATTCTGTTCGAGCAGATATTTGAGCACGTTTTGCGCCCGTCGTTGCGACAGGCTGTAGTTGTGCTCAGTCTCGCCAAGTTTGTCGGCGTAGCCGTTAATTTCGGCGCCTATTTTATCGTTGTCAATCAGCAGGTTGATAATCTGCTGAAGGTCTTTTTTGTCTTTGGATGTCAGTTCGCTCAAATCGTTGCCATAATATATGGTGTGTGTGTAGACGATTTTACGCTGTTCCTGTTGTGATGTCTTGAACTGAGCCAGTTTGCTCTCTTTCTTTTCTTCGTTGCTGGCAACCCGTCGGGGATGAGAGTAACGGCGGCTGAGGTCGATAGGAGCGGCAGTGTAGAATGTGTCGCGGCCTATGACTTGCATTGTCCGAGAGTTGTTTTGGTCGCCGTCGGTGTAGAAGTGCGTCTCGGTCACTTTGCCTTTCTGTTTCGAGTTGGCGTCAAGTATGCTCAGCGTCACGGGGTCGTTGGTGTTAATGGCGTCCTCAATCATGTTGAGCAGATTGTCGGTGTTCTCCTTCAGCTTCTGTTTGTTACCCTTCGTGTAAGTGGCGTCGGAGTAGTTAAGTTTGCTTATGGTGTCCGAGGTTTGGATTATATTTTCCACCAAATCAAGCAGATGCTCGTAGTATAGCGGTTGCTTGAGTGAGTCGTTCTGTTTTATCGAGTCAGCTTCATTTGTCTGGTAGATGTCGTAGAAGATGTTGTTGACAACCACTTCCTCGCCTATATTCTTGTTGTTAAGCTCGATAGGAGAAAGCGTTATCTCTTGGTACAGCTCGTAGAAATAGTTTTGGTAGGGGATGTGGACGCTGATGAGCTGCGGCATGAAGTTGGGTGTCGAAATCACCAGTTGGTAGTTCTTTGCCGGCGGGAAAATCATCAGGTATTTGCCTGTTTTTGAATCAGGTGTGTAGACATATTTCACCTCCTCCTGGGTGTTTTTGTCATACACTTTTATGTCAACTTTCAAGGGTTTGCCAGTGTTGCCGGCTTTCACAGTTCCTTTCACAAGAGTCAGCGGAATTGGGTCGGTGTAGTCGGCCTTCATTATCGACTGTCTGTTGTAAGGATTGTTCTTCGACGACGCAAAATAGCCTGTCTCGCCGCTTGCGTTCAGCATAAAATTGAAGTCGTCGAGCGTGGTGTTGGTGAATCCCATGTTCTCAGGGTCGGTCCAGCCGTTGAACTGCCGTGTGGTGCGGAAGATGTCGCGTCCGCCCATTGTCTTGTGGCCTTCGGAGCTGAAGAAGAGCGTGCGTCCGTCGTAGTGTATGGTTGGCGCGTCCTCGTCATATTTGGTGTTCACTTTGTCTCCAAGGTTTTCGGGCTCGCCCCATTCTCCTTTCTTGTTGATAGTCGACACGTAGATGTCGCGGCCACCAAGTCCGCCGGGACGGTCGCTCACAAAATAGAGTTTGGTGCCGTCGGGGGTGATGCTGGCTGCGCCTTCATAATAAGGTGTGTTTATGTTCTTGTTCAGCTTCTTGATGTCGCTAATGGTTTTGCCTTGCAGCTGCCCTATGTAGATGTCTTGGTTAAGTCCGTCGCCTATGTTTAGGAAAACCGAGCGTCCGTCGGGCGAGAGGCCGGCAAGGCGTATCTCGTGGTTCAGCAGCTTGTGTTCGGCTACAATCTCAACCTTTTCCGCCCGTCGCCAATTGTCGAGCGAGTCTTTGGTCGAAATCATTATGCTTTTAGTTGTTGGCACGCCCTTGCCGAAATTGTATTCGCGCATCAGCAACATTATGCTTTCATCGGCGCTAATAAGCGGAAAATAGTCCGATTCGGTCGAGAACAGGCCGCTTACGGCTTCAATCTTCACTTTGTAGGGCCGGTCCATTATCTTTATTGCTGTCTCGCAAACCGTAATCATGCGTTTGCAGTAGTTCAGCTTGTTGATGTCGGCATTGTTGCTTTTTGCGGTCTTCGCAATGTATTTGTTGTATTCCTTTATGGCGTCTTCAAATCGATATTCGACATGGTAGGCGTCGCCCAGATAGATTATCGCGTCCATTGGTATGAGTGAGCCCGATGACGGTTCCACCTCTTCCAGATATTTTATCGACTGGTATTTGTTGGCCTGCGAGTTAAGGTAGCATATGCCGATGTGATAAGGCAGGTTGATGTCGTCGATTATCGAATCGAGTTTAAGATAGAGCGGAAGCGCCTTCTCGTACTGTCCGGCGGTGAAGTAGTTGTGCGCCGTCTTGAACAACTTGCGCTCCGACTGCGAATACTGGGCGACAGCATGATGACTTACCGTCAGCAATAAAATGCCGACCGCAATCTTACCGATTAAACTTTTTACACAAATTTTGTTTGAAGTCATCGTTTCGCTTTATTTGTGATATTCAAAGTTATGATTTTTACTTTTATTGCAAACTATTAAATCCGTTTTTGAATTATGTCTTTTATCAATAGGTTGATAAACAGATTGTTTCCTGCGAAAAATCTTTCTGTAGCCATGCGCCGGGCCGGTTATTTGAAAGACCAGACGGGCATCCGTCGGCGTTATGAGCGCGAACAGGAGTCTTGGCAGCAGCATATCGATAACACGCGAGGGTTTGTTGTAGAGTCGGCGCGCAAAGCGGCAAGCCACAAGTCGGTGGCGGTGCTTGGCAGCGGCTGGCTACTAGATGTGCCTGTCGACGAATTGTCGCAAATGTTTGAAGATGTGTGCCTTATCGATATTGTTCACCCAGAACCGGTCAAAGTGCGAGCGCGCAAATTAGGCAATGTGCGTTTGGTGGAGGCCGATATCACCGGCGGAGCTGTACAGCAGGCCGTCAATGCCCGTTCGTTTCTGCAATTTCTTGACAATCTGAAGAATATCAAGCCTGATGCGGAGTTGTCTGGATACGATTTTGTGGTGTCGGTCAATTTGCTAAACCAGCTTGATATAATATTATGTGATTATCTGCAAGAACGTTTTAAGGTTGACAGTCAGCAACTTGAGCCAGTGCGAGCCATGGTGCAGCAGCGCCACATCGACAGTCTGCCTGTTGGAAAAAGTTGCCTTATAACTGATTATCAGCAGATTGATACCGATTTGGACGGCGCTGTTACCGCCACAACCAATCTTCTTCATTGCAAACTCCCCGATGTGGGCGAAAAAAAGGAGTGGAATTGGCTGTTTGACACCAATCAGCGTTATTCTGTAAAAAATAACACCACATTTAAGGTAATGGCTTTTTGTTTTTAGGCCGAACTTTATAATTTTAGCGTTTTTCAGTAAATGAATTTGAATAACATTTAAGTTCAATATTATGACAAGATTACGACTTATTTCCATTGCTGGAACACTGTTGATTTCCCTGTCGGGAATGGCTCAAAACGCCGTCAATAAGGATTCCACACTTGTAGTGGCCGACAATCAGGAGGCCGAAGTGGCATTTAATGCCGGCAACGATTTTGTTGCACAAAAGAATTATCAAGAGGCGATAAACAGCTTTACAAAAGCCTTGTCGGTTAACCCGAAATTTACCAAGGCCATGGTTAACAGGGCTTTCGCCAAGTCGGAAATGGCTGATTATAATGGCGCCATAACCGATTTCACAATGGCAATTGAGCTTGAGGAGTCGCCTGTGGCTTACTACGGACGTGGTTTGGCTTACTTCAACCAGAACAACTCGAGCGACGCTCTCAACGATTTCGAGCTTGCCATAAAAGCCGGCTACGACGAGGCTAAGGTTTACTATTATGCCGGTGTCGCTCATTTTGAGTGCGGCAACTACGAGGAGAGTGTCAACAATCTGACGCTTTCAATCACCTTCGACGGCAACAACGCCCAGGCCTACAACGACCGCGGCAGCGCCAAGCGTATGAAGGAGGATTACGACGGCGCCATTGCCGATTATCAGCAGGCTATCAAGATTGACCCGAAGCTGGCTACAGCATACAACAATCTTGCGAGCGCGTTGCTCAAGAAAGGCAACATCGACGATGCCATAAGCAACTACGGCTTGGCTATCGGTCTCGACCAGGAATATGTCATCGCCTACAACAACCGCGCCCGCGCAAAGTTCGAGAAGAACGACTTCGACGGCATGATAGCCGATTGCCAGAAGGCTGTCGAGATAAATCCGAACTACGCTTACGCATATAATAATATGGGTATCGCCCAGATGAAGAAGAAAGACTATGATGCGGCTTACCAGTCGTTCAGCAAGGCCATTCAGGTAAACGAGAATTTTGCCGAGGCCTATCTGAACCGCGGCTCGTGCCTTGAGATGCAGCGCAAGTTTGAAGACGCCGTTGCCGACTGGCGCATGGCTTACAAGCTTGGCATCACCAAAGCTAAAAACTATATCTCATTCTACGAATAATCTGCTAATACGATGAATATGAAAAAGTTATATATTGTTTTGATTGCGGTTTTGTGCAGCTCAGCCGCATTTGCGCAAGATGTTCCTTTCGATAAGAATTTATTCCAGAATCAGAAAGAAGCTTTTAAGGAGGCAAACAACAACCTGAAAGACGGCGAATCGTATTACAACAAGGAGCAGTACTACGAGGCTCTTCAATATTATCTTGAGGCTCAGAAGTTTAATCCGAATTTCTCAACATTGAACTATCGTATAGGTGTGTGCTATATGAATCTATCGGCCAAATACAAAAGCCTTGAGTATTTTGAGAAGGCCTATCAGTTGCGCCGCGATGTTGCCGATGATATCCATTTGATGCTTGCTCGCAGCTATCATCTTAACAATCAGTTTGATAAAGCCGTTGCGGAATACAAGGCTCACATAGCTGTAATTCCGCCGGTTGATGCGCCGCAAGAGCGCCCGCTGATTGAGAAATACATTGCAGAGTGCAACGCCGGAAAAGCCATGATTGAAGACCAGGCCCGCGCTTTTGTCGATAATGCCGGCTCAGTGCTTAACTCGCGCTTTAACGACCACAGTCCGCTGATTTCAGCCGACGAATCGATGATGATTTTCACCTCGACGCGTAACAACGGACGTTCTGTCAACGGCTACGACGGACAGTACGACGAGGATATTTACACCAGCATCAATGCTGACAAAAACTGGAAGGTTCCGGAGTCAATCGGAGAGCCTATTAACACGCAGTTCGACGATGCCACCGTGGGCTTGTTCCCCGACGGCCAGCAATTGCTCATCTACAACGGACGTAAGGGTAGTGGCGACATTGAGGTTTGCTCGCTGAAAGGTGACAAGTGGGAGTACCCTAAGTCTATGCCAAAACCAATCAACACTGAATATCGTGAGACGTCAGCATGCTTCTCGCCTGACGGACGGCAAATCTATTTCGTGAGTGACCGTCCGGGCGGATACGGTGGCAGCGATATTTATGTGAGCACCCGCGGCCTGAAAGACAAATGGAGCGAGCCGGTGAACCTTGGCCCGACTATCAATTCGGAATATGACGAGGAGGCTGTGTTTATGCATCCTGACGGCCGTACACTATATTTCAGCTCGACCGGCCACAACACAATGGGCGGTTACGACATCTTCACATCAAGAATGGATGACAGCGGAAAATGGAGCGAGCCAGTCAATCTGGGCTATCCTATCAACTCGTCGGACCACGACCTTTGCTTTGTGATTTCGGCAAACGGACGCCATGGCTATTTCAGTAGCACCCGTCCTGACGGTTCTGGCGGTTTGGATATCTATCGTGTAACCTTCCTCGGACCTGAAAAACCGTATACTCTGTCGGGTGAGGACAATCTGATTTCGGCGCGTTCGCAACCGGTTTCCGATATGGTTATGGAGGCCTCGGTTGAGCTTGTCACCATTCGCCTGACAATTGTCAAGGGTACAGTCCGTGACGCTATCAGCAACGACCCAGTAAGCGCAACTATTGATATTATTGATAATGAGAAGAATGAGGTCATCTTTACCTCGCAAACTAACTCCGCTACCGGTAAATTCCTTGTTTCGCTGCCTTCTGGTAAGAACTATGGTCTGGCAGTGAAAGCCGATAACTACTTGTTCCATTCGGAAAACTTCGATATTCCGGCAGCAACTGAATATCAGGAGATTGATAAGGATATAGCGTTGAACAACATCAAGAAGGACGTGAAGATAATCTTGAAAAACGTCTTCTTTGAGACAGGTAGTGCCAAGTTGAAACCGACATCGTACGCCGAGCTGGGTCGTCTGACAAAGATGATGAGCGACATGCCGGCAATGCGTATCGAGATTTCAGGCCACACCGACAACCAAGGCAGCAAGGTTACCAACCAGCGCCTGTCGGAGGCTCGTGCCAAGGCCGTTGTCGACTTCCTGATTTCGGAAGGCGTCGATGCAAGCCGTCTTGAGTACAAGGGCTACGCTTTCGACCAGCCAGTGGCCGACAACTCCACCAAGGAGGGACGTGCAATGAACCGTCGTGTCGAATTTAAGGTGTTGAGTACAGAATAATTTAAGGCGCACCGCTGGCATGCCGGCGGTGTGCTTCTTTTTTTATGAAGGGCAACAGGTTTTTCAAGATTAGAGAGCTATTCACCAAGTACTTCCTGATTTTTCAAGATTTATCGCGGAAGTTGGGTGTGCTGGTGGCCGGACTTTGTAACGTTGTGATAGTGCTGTGCGGCTTTTTGTTCGCCACGCTGCTCATTGCCAGACTCGGTTTCTACAATCATCAGATTGTGCAGGACAATTTGGTGTCGCTCATGCGCAATATCTTGTTTGTGACCTATTGCTCAAAGATTTTCGTAACATACATTGCCCGCAATCCTGACGGCACTATTCAAATTGTCAATAGGAAAGGGTGGGCTAGGTGGATTGACATTTCGGCAACACTGCTTGCCACGATAGTGTTGTTCGCCAATACTGAAATAGCTTGGTTTCAGTCACTTAACGGAACTTTCCTGTCAGGTTTTGTAGCCATATCGTTTGTGCTGGTTCTGATTTTCATATCGGAATTCTACAAAGTGTCTAAATTCTTGATGCTGGCCAAGTTATCGCCCCCGATGTTCTTTGCTGTCAGCTTCTTGATACTTATTTTCATTGGCTCCGGTCTGCTCATGCTGCCCGATATTCGCATTGGCCAGATGAGCTACTTTGAGGCGCTTTTCACGGCTACAAGCACTATTTGCGTATCAGGGTTGTCCATTGTCGATTTGCCGGCCACGCTTACTTTGAATGGTAATTGTTTACTGTTGGTTTTGTTTCAGGTTGGCGGTTTGGGTATAATGGTATTTACAGGTTTGTTCGCCTATGCGTTTACAGGAAACGTGTCGTTCAAAGACCGTATGATGCTGAAAGACATGTTCTCATCAGATGCTATGAGCGATGTTTTCGCCTTTTTGGCTAAAGTGATTTCAATAACACTGCTTTTTGAGTTGATAGGCGCTGCCGTCATCTATTTAAGCATTGCAGAAAGCAATATTCCTAATCCGGTATTCTTTTCGATATTCCACTCGGTATCAGCGTTTTGTAACTGTGGAATTTCCACTCTTCCAAATGGTTTCGCCAATCCGCTTGTTGAGGGCAACAACATGCTGCTTTTGTCGATAGCAATACTGACAACGCTTGGCGGTATCGGCTTTCCCGTGCTTATATCTATCTATCAGATAACAACTTACAATACTCGCAAGTTGTTTCATCTGTCGACAAGCCACATACCTAATGCCACAGGCTCGCACATGGCCACACGTATTGCACTCGTTACCACTATAGCCATTCTGATAATCGGCACCTTGAGCTATTATTCGCTCGAAATCAAGAACACGCTTGTCAGCGACGATGCTTTTACTAGTTGGGTGAAATCGTTTTTCTGCTGTGCCACGGCCCGTACTGCCGGTTTCAATGTTTCCGATGTCTCCAGCTGGAGTAACGGAACAATCGTTCTTATTATGGCGATAATGTGGATTGGAGCCTCGCCAGGCTCGACGGGCGGCGGCATAAAAACAACAACATTTGCCTTGGCACTATGCGCAATAGTAAGTTTCGTGCGCGGTAACCGTTATATTGAAATTGGTTATCATCGTATTGGTTTTGAGACAATACTGCGTGTGCTTGCGTTCATATTCATATCGCTTATTGTTATTTTCAGCGCGTTTATTATGTTCACTGTTTTCGAACCTGACAAGAATCCTTTCGACTTGTTCTTCGACACGGTGTCGGTTTACAGCACAACAGGACTCTCACTTATAGGAACAACCGAGCTTTCGATGCCTTCGCGCATATTGACAATGATACTTATGTTTGTCGGTCGTGTTGGACCGTTGACATTGCTGTCTGGAATGTTTGTGTCGCGTAAGCCGAAATACGCTAAATATCCATATAAAAACTTGACAATAAACTAATTAAAATATATAGCGATGAAATTTATAGTTATCGGTTTGGGTTATTTTGGTGCAACATTAGCCACCCGTTTGACCGAACAGGGACACGAAGTAATTGGTATTGACAACCGTTATGAGCGCATTGATGAGCTTAAAAATCAGATTACCAGTGTTATGGAAATGGAGGCAACCAACGAGAATGCGTTGAAGACATTGCCTCTGAACGATACCGACGCTGTGATTGTTGCCATTGGCGAGGACATAGGCTCGTCAATTCTGTCGCTATCGATATTGAAAAAACTTGGCGTGAAAAACATTATCGGCCGCATTATCAGCCCGATACACAAGAATATCCTAAACCAGATTGGCATTGAAAACACCGTTCATCCCGAGTCGCAGACAGCCGTGCTTATAAGTCTTCAGTTGCAGATAAAAAATGCATTGAAAATCACTGAGATAGACGCTAATAATGTGATTGTGGAGTTCCGCGTGCCGCAAAAATACCTGACACACACGCTGGGTACGGCAAACCTCAACTCGCGTTTCAAACTGAAAGTTATCGCTGTTAAATCGCAGGAAAAGAAGGGATTGCTTTCGCGTGACCAGATTAAGACAACGCTTATGCCTGATGACAATTACATCTTCCGTGAGAATGATATTATAGTGCTTATGGGCGCACTCGATGATATGAAACGTTTTGCGGCTGATTAAGTGACAGATAAACATTGAATTAACCAATTGAAAGAAATCGACTGATGAGAAAAATACTATTACTGACGCTTTGTGCGTTTTTGTCGCAACTATCTGTGGCACAGAGGCAAACGCGAGCGCAATACATCGATAAATACAACAAGATAGCTGTCCGCGAGATGCAGCGCGTGGGTATTCCGGCAAGCATAACGCTGGCTCAGGGTATTCTTGAGTCGGGTGACGGCAACAGCACGTTGGCCCGCAAGGCTAACAACCACTTCGGTATCAAGTGCCACAAGGATTGGAAAGGCGAGTCGATGTACCGCGATGATGACCGCCCCAACGAGTGCTTCCGTTCGTATAAGGATGCGAATCAGTCGTTTGTGGACCATTCGGAGTTTCTTTGCACACATCAGCGTTACGCGTTTCTGTTCAAATATGGCACTACCGACTATAAAAGCTGGGCAAAAGGCTTGAAACAAGCGGGTTACGCAACAAGTCCTACTTATGCCGACCGTTTGATTCAAATTATTGAGCAAAACAATTTACAACGATTCGACAAGGCCGTGCAACCCTCGACAACACCTGAAAAACAAACTGAAATAGCCGAACAGACTAACAACTTTGTCGAGGTTGACGTGAACGATATGGAGGTTTCGCCATTTGGTAACATCAAAACCAACAACGGAGTTGATTATGTAGAGGTGCTTCCTGGCGATAATCTTGAGTCTGTAGCCGCACGTTACGAGATGGAACCGTGGCAGTTACGAATGTTTAACGATATTGATTCAAAATCTGTCAAGCTTAAAACAGGTCAGCGTTTGTATATCAGCCGTAAACAATCGAAGGCCGAGAAGCAATACAAGACTCATACCGTGAAGAAAGGCGAGACAATGCACGACATATCGCAGCAGTACGCTATCAGATTAAAGGCCCTTTACAAACTCAACTTGATGGATGAGGGTACTCAGCCGAACGAGGGTGATATAATCCAGTTACGGAAGAAGGCGAAGAAGAAATAGGGAGAAGTTTAATTTGTAAACTTCAATTCACATCCTTCTGTCTTAAATCCGCGTAGGAAGTCGGCTACAGGCATCCGTTTCTTACCAGCAAGTTGCACATCGCCAAGTGCGATTGTGCCGCCGTTGACGTATACTTTAAAGTAACTTTTGCCATCGGTGCTAACCTTTCCTAACGGTTGGTTGTGAATGCATTGCTCAAATTGGCCGTTGTAGATTTTCATTGGTTGTGGTTCTTCGTTGTCTTTCTGCAGGTTGCTGAAAGCGGCAGGATAGGGGCTTAGGCCGCGGATTTGGTTTATAATGGTGGCGGCTGGCGTATTCCAATCAATCCGGCAGTCGTCTTTGAATATTTTTGGAGCGTTTTTCAGAATCCCATCAGAGGGCATTAGTTCGCTCTGTGGCGTGCCTTTGGTGTTGCCAGCGCAAATCTGCTCAACAGTTTTGATAAGCAGTCCCGCTCCAATCATCATCAGTCGGTCATGGAGAGTTCCGGCATTGTCGTCGGGTGATATGGGCGTGCGCTCAAATTGCAGAATGTCGCCCGTGTCAATCTCGTGTTTCAGCAGAAATGTGGTTACGCCCGATTCCGTCTCGCCGTTCATAATGGCACGGTTTATGGGCGCAGCGCCGCGATAGTTGGGCAGGAGCGATGCATGAACATTTATTGAGCCCAGTGGAGGCATATTCCACACGCTTTCGGGCAGCATTCGGAACGCCACAATCACTTGCAAATCAGCCTTCCAACTGCGCAGAGTGTCTTGAAAATCTGTGTCTTTCAGTTTTTCGGGTTGCAGAATAGGCAGACCTTTGCTCACGGCGAATTGCTTCACGGCACTTTCGCTCAACTTCTGTCCGCGGCCAGCCGGCTTATCAGGCGTGGTGACTACGCCAACCACGTTGTACCCGTTGTCAATAAGCGCTTTAAGACTCTCAACCGCAAAGTCGGGCGTACCCATAAAAACTATTCTCAACGATTCCTTGCTATACATGTTATTAATTGATTAATTGACTGATAGATTAATTTAGGGATTGAATAAAATCGTGTGTTCCGTAGTTAAATCTAACAAAAAAGGCCGCACACGGCAGCCTTCTTTGTTTGTATCTTTTTGATTTTATGCTTTTTCGTAGCAGCGAACCCAATCAACTTGCATTGCTGCAGGTAGATTGTCTGCGTCTTTGTTCAAACCGGCCGAAAGCATTATGAATAATGGTTCGTTGATGTTGTTTGTTGCTGAAGCAACCTCGTAACCATTTATTTTCCAGCTGATTTTGTCAGACGACCAATCGACGGTATAGATGAAGAAGTCTTTAGCCAAACCCGAACCGCCGAATTTGTTGCCTGCGGCGGCACCCTTATTGTAGGCTGACAATTGCATCTGACCTTTTTTGATGTTGTATTTGAAAATGTCAATCTCAGGTTCCTTGTTTTCGCCTTTCAGCCAGAAAGCTTGATAAACAGGTGCTTCGGCGTTTATTTTTATTTTGGCTTCGAAGCGGCCGTATTGCTGGCGGAAGCTGTTAGCGGTGCTCAGCAAGCCCGAAGTGTAGTCAAAATCTTGTGTGAAGAAGCCGTGTTTTGCGTCCCATACCTTGCCTGTGGCTTTCTCTTTTTTGGTAACGATGCTCAAAACCGAATTTTTAATGTCAACGTTCTTGTTGTCAGTGTAATACTGCTTGTCGCCAGCCAGCACGTAGCGGTCGTTCAGCATCATCTTGCCCCAGAAGAATGAGTTCATCCACTTCTGCTCGTCAACTTTTGTCTCGTCAAAATTGTCCTCAAAAGTCAGTTTCCAGGCCTTCAATTCGTCGAATTTGTTCGAGTTGACGGTGGCTTGATACCATTTTATCTCTTCCGAATTCTGCATCTCGATGAACTGCTGCTCGCGTTTAGCCTCATCAGTCTTGCTAAAGCGGTCTTTGTCAAGAAGATAGGCTTTCTGGCTTTTGAACTCTTCAGAGTTGACGTATGCTTTAAGTTCTTCGTAATCAGCAATCAACGATGAGTTGCTGGTTTCGACATACATTTTGTAGGCCGATTTTTTCTGGTATTTTGTCCAGAATTTTATTTCCGAATTTTTTGTCAGCGATTTGTATTCTTGCTGCAGGCTCTTGCATTCGGCCATTTTCTCCGGATTCGATTTATCGGATTTTGCCTGTTGGAAATCGGCGCTGTTTACGGTCTCTGCCAATTCCTTCATGCGTTTCAGAGCGTCGGAGTTAGCGGCAGATTCAAATCGTTTTAAATCAGCCGACTGGCTTACGCTGAAATAGTTTTTCACGCGTTTGTCCTTCTCAAGCGCAATGTATTGCTGTTCCTTTTTGTAATATTCAGAATCAGCGTATTTGAGCGAGGTAACATCGCTTTTTATCTTCTTGAATTCAGCCGAATCGACGTATTCCTGCAACTTGTTGAAGGTTTTCAGCGTGTCTGATTTCTTAAATTCCTCCAACCTATTGTATTCATCGATAAGCTGTTTGCGGTCGTTTTCTATTTTTTCTGTTTTTGGCAGCAGGCCAAATGCTAAACGCAGTGCGAAACTGAAATTTGCCATGTTTTATCGTGTTTTTTATGTGTGCAAATATAAAATAAGTTGAACAAGTTGACTCAAAACTTAAAACTTAAATACTTATAACATCATTTACATCGCCTTAGGCATCGTAAACAAGAACGTGCTTCCGCTGTCTTTAGTGCTTGTGGCCCAGATTTTTCCGTTGTTTTTCTCGACAAACTCCTTGCAGAGAATCAGCCCGAGTCCGGTGCCTTCCAACTCGTTGTTTTCGTTGTGGCTCAGGCTTCGGCTGTCGATGCGGAACACTTTGGCCAGCTGTTCCTCGTCCATTCCGGGGCCTTGGTCGGCAATGCTGACCTCCACCATATCGTCTTCAATCTCGCGCGCCTTGATGCTGATAGAGCTGTTTCGCGGACTGAATTTCAGTGCGTTCGACACAATGTTGCGAATCACAAACGTGGTCATATCTTGGTCGGCGTAGATGTCGAGATAGGGGTCGGCTTCAATGTCGATGTTTATGTTTTTCTCTTTGATGACGCCTGCCTGTTGCTCTACAACGCTGTTTATGACGCTGTTAAGGTTGACGCTCTTGAAGTTGATTTTTATTTGTCCGGTCTGCGAGCGCGCCCATTGCAGCAGGTTCTCGAGCAAACCGAAAATCTTGTGTGAGTAGAAGTTTATCTGTTTGATGTACTCATGGTCTTTGTGCGGATTCGATTGGTATATCCCGCTCAGCATCAAGTCGGTAATGTTGATGATAGCCGAGAATGGGTTCTTCAGGTCATGCGAGATAATTGTGAAGAACTTGTCTTTGGCGGCGTTTTTCTGTTCTAGTTCGTTTTTCTGTTTCTCCAGATTGCGTTTTTCAACAACAAGCTTCTCCTGTTCTTTTTGTATCTCGTTGGCCTTCTGAGTCATAGCCTCCTCGCGATTGTTGAAGTTGCGCAGGCGGCCCAGCAGCGAAATCATCATTTTCTCCCACAAGTCGGGGCGTTGCGCCACCACTTGGCTGAACCTTTCACGTGTCAGAATTAGGAATGTAGAGCCGTGCAGGGTTGTCACGCTGGTTGAGCGCGGCGACTCGTCGATGAGCGCGTATTCGCCGAAATACTGATGACTGTTGAGTACGGCGAAGGTGTGTTCATTATTGTGGATTTTCACGCTTCCGTCGACAATTATGTACATCGACTTGCCCGGTGACCCTTTGACAAACAATAGCTCATCTTTCTTATAATGAACCTCTTTCATGTTGCTTGCCAATGCCGTTAGCGCATCCTCGTCGAAATCGCGGAACAATTCAACTTGGCGGAGCAGCATAATCGATTTCTGAATATCATCTTGCATAAACACGTGTTTTTACATCTCCTAAAAATAAAGAAACTTAGGTAGAAACTTCAAAAAAAAGAGATTTTATTTGATAATATTCCGATAAATGCAGAAAAACGGAACTTTTCCGCTTGTGTCTTGCTTTTTTTTGTAGATTTAGTAAAATTTTGAAGATATGAAAGTGCCAAAAATTGTTAAGGACGACCCTTGGTTGAATCCTTACCGACAAGTAATTACAGACAGAATGCAGCACTGCGCCGATGTTGAGGCCCACTTGACGGGTGGCGGCAAGCAGTCGCTTTACGATTTTGCCAACGGTTATATGTATTACGGTACTTTTTGCGACGGACAAACAACAACTATCCGCGAATGGCTGCCCAATGCGATGCGGGTTACGCTTATTGGCGACATAAACGGTTGGCAGGAGAGTGCCGATTTCGATTTTAAACCGCTCGATGGTGGCAACTGGGAATTGAAACTGCCGGCAGCGCAGTTCGGGCATGGCTCTATTTTCCGTCTGAAGGTTTACTGGAACGGTGGCGAGGGTGAGCGCATTCCGGCTTGGTCGCGAAGGGTGGTTCAGGATTCGAAAACCAATATCTTCAGCGCGCAGGTGTGGTGTCCACCGCAGCCTTATGAGTGGAAATGCACTGAACGTCCGAAAGCCGACGAGCCATTCATCTACGAGGTTCATGTGGGCATGGCAGGCGAGAAGGAGGCCGTAAGCACATTCAACGATTTTCGCCGCAATGTGCTGCCGCGCGTCATAAAACTTGGCTACAACACCATTCAGATGATGGCCATTCAGGAGCATCCATACTATGGCTCGTTCGGATATCACGTTTCGAGTTTCTTTGCTGTTTCGTCGCGGTTTGGCACGCCAGACGACCTCAAGGCCCTTATCGACGAATGTCATCAGAATGGTATCCGTGTGGTTATGGATTTGGTCCATTCTCATGCGGTTAAGAACGAAAACGAAGGTCTTGGCCTTTACGACGGAACGCGCTATCAGTTCTTCCACAGCGGGGACCGCGGCGTGCATCCGGCGTGGGATTCGTACTGTTTCAACTATGGGAAAGACGAGGTTATCCATTTCCTGTTGTCGAATATAAAATACTGGCTTGAGGAGTTCCATTTCGACGGTTTCCGCTTCGACGGTGTTACCAGCATGATTTATCTGAACCATGGCTTGGGTGAGGATTTTACATCGTATGAGCTTTATTTCAACGGCACGCAAGACGAGGACGCCATTGTCTATCTTATGCTTGCCAACAAGTTGATAAAACAGGTTAACCCAGAATCAATATCGATTGCTGAGGAGATGAGCGGTTATCCAGGTTTGGCGATGCCATTGGCCGACGGCGGTGTAGGTTTTGACTACCGTCTGGCGATGGGAATTCCCGATATGTGGATTAAAGTGCTGAAAGAGAGTCCGAACGATGAGTCATGGGATTTGGGACACATCTACCACGAACTGACCTCGAAACGTGCCGACGAGCGGACAATCTCGTATGCCGAGTCGCACGACCAGGCACTTGTGGGCGATAAGACCATTGCTTTCTGGCTGATGGACAAGGAGATGTATTTCAGCATGCTTGTCACGACGCAGAACCTTCAGATTGATCGCGGCATCGCCTTGCATAAGATGATAAGATTGCTGACAATGGCTACTGCCGGCGG
The DNA here is from genome assembly GCA_017557605.1 of Salinivirgaceae bacterium. GTDB lineage: Bacteria > Bacteroidota > Bacteroidia > Bacteroidales > SZUA-534 > RUG13583. The sequence goes on along the minus strand of JAFYYJ010000049.1, from coordinate 16,307 downwards.
CGGCTATCTGAATTTTATGGGTAACGAGTTCGGGCATCCTGAATGGATTGACTTCCCGCGCGAGGGCAACAATTGGTCGTACAAATATGCAATGCGCCAATGGAGTCTTGCTGACCGCGATGACTTGAAATACAAATATTTGGATGCTTTCGATGTTGCTATTGTGCATCTTCTTCGCGAGCGTCATTTGCTCAAGATTTTCCCGTTCTACGCGCAGCTGGTAAGCCAGGAGAATATGGTTCTGTCGTTCTCACGCGGTGATTTGCTGTTTGTCTTCAATTTTCATCCGACACGCAGCTACACCGATTTCGAGATACCTGTGGTTGAGGGCAAATACAAGATATTGCTCAGCACTGATGAGCTGCAGTTTGGCGGTTTCGGCCGCATCGATGAGGCTATGTCGTATCCGACTTCGGTTGCCAGCGTTGACGATAAATCGACTATAAAGCTCTATATACCAGCGCGTTCGGCAATCGTCTTACAACGGCAGTTCATACCAAATGTTTATCAGCGGTTGCTGGGAAGAAAGTAAGGAATGTAACTTATAACTTCAGCTATGTCACTAATATCAATATATCAGGTTTTGCCGCGATTGTTCGGAAACAAGAACACTAATCCGGTTTTGAACGGCTCGCGCGAGGAGAACGGGGTGGGGAAGATGAACGATTTTACTCCACACATTCTCAAGCAGATAAAGTCAATGGGATTTACCCACATCTGGTACACGGGGCTTATTGAGCACGCCCGTTGCACAGCCGACGACAAATTCGGCATACCTGGCGGCAATCCGCGCATAGTCAAGGGCCGCGCCGGTTCGCCCTATGCCATAACCGATTATTATGACATCGACCCCGATTTGGCGGTTTCGGTGCCTAACCGTATGCAAGAATTTGCCGATTTAGTGAAACGTACACACGCCGCAGGTCTGAAGTTTATCATTGATTTTGTACCAAACCATGTGGCGCGTCAGTATCATTCCGATGTCAAGCCAGAGGCCGATTTCGGGCTAAACGACTGTCAGGAGTGGCATTTCTCGCCGCTCAACGATTTCTACTACACCGGCGAGCCGTTGCATCTGCCATTCGGCTCGGGCACCAATATCGATTTGCAGACAACTTACGAGGAAAATCCGGCTAAAGCCACCGGCAACGACCAGTTCTCGGCTTGGCCGTCGATTAATGATTGGTACGAGACGGTGAAGCTCAACTATGGTGTCGATTACATGAACAATCAGCATAAGCAGTTTGCTCCGATGCCCGTCTTGTGGCCGAAAATGGTTGATATTCTACTCTATTGGGCGCAGAAAGGCGTCGATGCCTTCCGTTGCGACATGGCCGAAATGGTGCCGGTTGAGTTCTGGCATTTCGCGATAGCCAAAGTTAAATCTCAATATCCTGACATTCAGTTTGTTGCTGAGGTATATAATCCGAATATGTATCGCGATTATATTTTTACGGGTGGATTTGATTATCTCTACGACAAGGTTGGCCTTTACGACACGTTGCGAGGAATAACTTGCTGGGGCGCGCCAGCCTATGACATCACCCAAACTTGGAAAAATCTTGAAGGTATCAACAATAAGATGCTCCGTTTTTTGGAGAACCACGATGAGCAGCGTATCGCCTCGCGTTTCTTTGCGGGTTGCGCCGAAAAAGCCATTCCGGCAATGCTAGTCACAGCTACAATCAACCAAGGTGCGCTGATGCTCTATTTCGGGCAGGAGGTGGGCGAACCGGCCAATGGAGAATCGGGCTTTAGCGGCGACGACGGACGCACCACAATCTTCGATTATTACAACGTTCCGGCTTTTCAACGCTGGTATAACGGCGGAAAGGCCGATAGCGCCTTGCTTAGTGACAGTGAGCGCCGGCTGCGCGATACATATGTCTCAATTTTGCGAATGGCGACAGCCGAAAAATGCTTTACCGACGGCGCCTTCTACGATTTGATGTGGGCCAACAGCAATGTCGACAGTTCAAAGATTTACGCTTATCTGCGTCATGTTGAGGGCGAAGCGATGCTTGTTGTTGTCAATTTTGATGCTTGCAGTGACCGCGATTTCAATATTCATATTCCGAATCATGCCTGGCAGACAATGGGCTTCAACACTATGGGCGAAGTTTCGGTTACCGCTGTTTTTGGCGGTAGCCTGAGTATTCGGCAATCGGCACAAAGCATCGACGAAACAGGTTTGTTCGTGCAAATGCCGCCAATGAGCGGAGTGGTGTATAAAATAAAGGAAGTTTGAAAGGAGAGGAGTCTTATTTTGAATTGATAATCTGGATAATCTCCTCAAGGCTCTTGCTCGAGTTGGGCATGATGCTTTCCGGAACGGGCTTGCCTGTTGCCTGTGCCGCCAGATAACGCTTGCACGTTTTGTATTTCCCCGGTACCAGGCAGTACATGTTTTTGTAAGCCAAATCAGCAAAATCATTCACCAGAATGCCCTTCACGAAAATTGGGCATTTATCAAGATTTTTACAAACATCATTCTCCATTGTTACCTTTTTTTTGTTTCCCAGTCACGAACATACGAAAAAATAATAATAAGGATACAATTTTGATGAAAAAAAGTGAAATAATGGGGTGTTACGAGTATTGTAAGTCGTAAAACGAGCATCACGACCAATTGGCCGTTGAATTACCGTCCACAATGGTGTTCTTTTGTTGAAGAAACGATATAACACAAAAATGACACTACAGGAAAAACTAGGCAAACCATTATTCAGCTACGCAAGCTGCGCGGTCTGACGCAAGAGAAATTCGCCAACGATGTCGAAATCGACCGCCGATATATGAATTTGTGTGCCCGAAGGGAACGACAAAAAGACCAATGAAGGTTTCCCCGAAGACCCGACACGCCTTTCCGAGTTTTACAATGGAACATACCAATATCTCAAATCATTAGGATTGAAAGAATTGTGATACAATCTTGCAAAATTGTAAGTTTGCACTATGAAACAAATTCAAGTCTCCGCTGCAATAATCCACGACAACGCAGGCCGCATTTTTGCTACGCAGCGCGGATATGGCGATATGGAGGGCGGTTGGGAGTTTCCTGGCGGAAAGATTAAACCGGGCGAGACACCCGAAGCTGCCTTACAGCGCGAAATTCGAGAAGAGTTAGACACCGACATCGCTGTTGAGCGCCTTCTGAAAACAGTTGAATGGGACTATCCGGCGTTTCATCTGACAATGCACTGCTACCTTTGCCACGTGGTTAGCGGCTCGCTCATATTGAAAGAGCACGAAGCTGCTAAATGGTTGTCGGCAAACGAACTCGACAGCGTGGCATGGTTGCCAGCTGATAGGGTAGTTGTCGATTTGATAAAGACAACATAGATAATTGTGGTGCGTAAGTCCAGCCAGTGTTGTTAATGGTGGCAAAATGCAATAATCTATATCGCAAATGATTAACAATAAAAAAATGTATATCTTTGAGAATGTTTAATCATAAAATTGCTGAACTATGAAGAAGCTTTTACTTTCCGTTATGTGCGTTGCTGCATGTGCTTTCACCGCCAACGCGCAATTTGGCAGTAGCATGTTGAAACAGGCTGCAAGCAAAGCCGCACAAAGAACCACCGAGAAAGCCATTGACAAAGCCACCGATAAGGCTGTCGATGCAATCGATAAAGAAATTGACAAAGGTACGCAAAGCGAGCCGGCACAAGAGTCACCAGCACAATCTCAGTCGCAATCGCAATCTCAGACCCAGTCGCAAGAGCCGGTACAACCTCAGTCGATTGTCGATATAATGAAACGGCTGCCTGCCATACCAACCGTTCAGCAACTGACAAGCTATAAGTCGGCTGAGCTTAACGAGCAGACAATCAGACTGCTGTCGAGTCCGGTTACAACATTCAAAACCCAATCGGCATCGTTGATGATTGAAGCGCTGGCATTCTCATACACCCTCGATAGCGCCACTCTGACAGAGGCAGTCTACAAAAATGCAGAACTGATGACCGGCTTGAGCCGCGAGGAGTTGGACAAGCTGGCCGAAATGTCGGAAGAGGAGCAACAAGCCTATCTCGCAACACATTACAGACAAGGACAGGCCGAGGCTGCAATTATGGAGCAGGCGCTTGACGCAAGCAAATATTTGGAGCCTCTGCAACCTATGATTGATGAGTGGGAAGCGATAGGGAAGAAGGCTGACAAGATATTTGAAGAAGCTGACAATCAGTGCAAACCGATATATGCCAAATATGCCAAGGACCTTGAGTCGGAGGATGCGGCTTCTTACAAATCGGCGGCGCTTAAATACTATGGCGAGGTTGCCCCAATCTTGCGTAAGGCCGCTATCGATGCCATGAAGATACGTATGGACGAGCAGATTCCGGCAGCAGAGAAAATTGAGAAGGAAATGGTGCCAATCCGCGCTCAGCATCAAGATTTGATTTCGGCTTTGCTGAACTATCCTCAAATGACTGCATCTCAGTATTTTACCGACGCTATGCGAATGTTTGAAATTCCTACATATAAATAGACGGAAAACGCTGCAATATTTGACACCATACCATGCCTTAATACCAAAGGCTGGTATGGTGTTTTTAATTTAAACACAAATCTATGCCAGACCCTTTAACACCCGAACAGCGGCACCGTTGTATGTCGCATATCCGCAGCCGCAACACCAAGCCCGAGCTGAAGGTGCGCCAGTGGCTGTGGCAACGTGGCTACCGCTACCGGCTCAATGTGCGCAGCGTTCCCGGCAAACCCGATGTGGTGTTGCGCCGCTACCGTACGGCAATCTTTGTAAACGGCTGCTTCTGGCACGGCCACGACGGTTGCGACAAGTTCCGTATGCCGAAAAGCAACGAGGAGTTCTGGCAGGCAAAAATCGAGCGTAACCGCGAGCGCGACCAGCAGAATTACCAGATATTGCAGCAGAACGGTTGGCAGGTGATTGTGGTTTGGGAATGTCAACTCACACCAGCCCGTTTCGAGCATACAATGTGGGAAGTTGAAATTCTGCTCAATCGCAACTTCTTATCTATCAACAACAAGCCTCGTACTTACGCTCTGCCTGATGAAGAACCTATGCCAATGGCCGCAGAACAGGAAACGAAGTACGGGGAATAACGCTGACACTGACGCTGACAAAAACGCTAACAAAAAAAACGTAAACAGCAGTGGTACACCCACTTGCCATTTACGTTTCTTATCAACTTATGGCTTATGTCCTTTGCCTTATGGCTTATGCCTAATAAGCTATCGCAAACAACACTCTCTGCTTCGACGGTTTGCCGGTCAGGATGCACTTGCCTTCCTCGAGCGGGTTGCCCAACGGAATGCAGCGGATAGTGGCCTTTGTTTTCTCTTTGATAGCAACCTCGGTTTCGGTGGTGCCGTCCCAGTGAGCCGATACAAAACCGCCTTTCTCGAGAGCTGCCTCAAACTCTTCCCAAGTGTCAACTTTGGTGATGTTGGCGGTGCGGAAATCGAGCGCTTTCTTGTAGATGTTGGCTTGAATGTCGTCCATCAGTTTGGTGCAGATGTCAACAGCCTGGTCAACCGGATAGGTCTCTTTCTCGAGAGTGTCGCGGCGGGCAATCTCAACGGTGCTGTTCTCAAGGTCGCGTGCGCCAAAGGCGATACGTACCGGAACACCTTGCAACTCGTATTGAGCAAATTTCCAGCCTGGTTTCTGTGTGTCGCGGTCGTCGAACTTGACTGACAGGCCTTTGGCCTCAAGGTCGGCTTTGAGTTTGTTGCCAAGCTCGCGCATTTTTGCGTTCTCCTCGTCGCCTTTAAAGATAGGCACAATAACAACCTGAATCGGAGCAAGTTTCGGCGGCAGCACAAGGCCGTTGTCGTCAGAGTGCGACATGATGAGCGCGCCCATCAAGCGAGTTGAAACGCCCCAGCTTGTAGCCCAAACCAACTCTTGCTTGCCCTCTTTGTTCAGGAATTTAACATCGAACGCTTTCGCGAAATTCTGACCAAGGAAGTGTGATGTTCCGGCTTGCAGAGCCTTGCCGTCCTGCATCAGAGCCTCGATGCAATAGGTGTCGAGAGCGCCGGCAAAACGCTCGTTTGCGGTCTTCACGCCTTTGATAACTGGCACGGCCATAAACTCTTCGGCGAATTTTGCATAAACATCAAGCATCTTGCGAGCCTCAACCTCGGCCTCCTCTTTGGTGGCGTGAGCTGTGTGGCCTTCCTGCCAAAGGAATTCGGCTGTGCGAAGGAACAAGCGGGTGCGCATCTCCCAGCGAACCACGTTGGCCCATTGGTTGCACAGAATCGGAAGGTCGCGGTACGACTGAATCCAGTTTTTATATGTGCTCCAGATGATGGTCTCCGATGTTGGGCGGACAATCAGCTCCTCCTCGAGTTTGGCTTCGGGGTCAACAATCACACCCGAGCCGTCGGGATTGGTTTTCAGGCGGTAGTGGGTAACCACGGCGCACTCTTTGGCAAAGCCCTCAACGTGGTCGGCCTCGCGGCTAAGGAACGATTTCGGGATGAACAGCGGAAAATATGCGTTCACGTGCCCTGTCTCCTTGAACATCTTGTCCAAAGCGTCGTGCATCTTCTCCCAAATTGCATATCCATAAGGTTTTATCACCATACAGCCCCTGACTGCTGAGTTCTCGGCCAAGTCGGCTTTTACAACCAATTCGTTGTACCATTGCGAATAATTCTCGCTTCTTGATGTTAAAAATTTGCCCATCGTTATTTTATTTAATACTTTTATATAGATTTTTGCGTTATAACAGTGTGCAAAATTAAAAGTTTTACGTAAAACATTACAACTATGAAAAATCTGACTTTATTATTAGTAGCGACGGCGGCAATGGGATTTGCGGCCTCGTGTGGTTCAACAGCCGGATTGTCTGGTTATTATTACGATGACGTTTATTTTAATCCAAAAACCGATTATTATGTAGCTGACAATCAGTTTGCTGGTAATAAAACTAATGCGGCGAAGTCTACCGCTGTCGACCGTAGCTATGACGCCGAAGCGTCTGATTCTGATGATGTCGAAGAAGTTGAGGTAGGGGAGTACGAACGCCGTATAGCCCGCTTCAGCGATGATTATCAGGGCAAGTATTTTGAAGAAGGAGAGACCGATTCCGAGCCAGTTAATGTGAACATCTATCTTGGCTACGGCTATCGCAGCTGGTTGTGGGACTATCCGTATTATTCGTGGTACTACGATTGGTACGGTTATTATCCGCATCACTACTATCGGCATTGGTATTATCCTTACTCATATTCTTATTGGTATTATGGCTATTACGACCCATGGTATTATCATCACTACTATCCGTATGTGGCTTACTATCGTCCGTATTACAGTCATCATCATCACCATTATGCTTTCTCGCGCGACAATGAATACAAAACTCGCAATTATCACTACGGGCAGCGTCATACGATTGGCGGCGGCACGGTTACGCGCGGCAACAGCTCGGGTGTGAGCGGTGGAGGTGCTTCGGTGGCACACTCTTCGGGAGTGGCTGGCGGTGCTCCAACAACCAAATCGGTGCGCGGACGTGTGGCTCCTTCGCAGAGCGATATCAACTCAGCAAATGCGACACGCAGCAGCTCAACATCAACTTCGACAAAGGCGACAAACGCGACACGCCGTATTGTTTATAACAATCAGAACAACCAGGTGCGTAGCGGCAACACGACAAATACGACACGCTCGTCGAACTCAAATTCAGTTCAGCGCTCAAGCAGCCTGACAAGCTCGCCAAACAATGCAACACGCCGCTCTGATTATAGCAATCCGAGCAGTCAGGTGCGCAGCAGTAGCAGCACATCAAACACCACTCGTTCTTACAATTCGAGCTCGTCGACGCGCAGCAGCAGCAGCAGCACATCTTCGCGTTCAAGCTACACACCGTCTAGCAGCTCATATTATAGCAATCCGGGCAGCCAGGTGCGTAGCAGTAGCAGCACATCAAACACAACTCGTTCATACAATTCGAGCTCGTCGTCGCGTAGTAGCAGCAGTAGCACACCTTCGCGTTCTAGTTACACACCTTCGCGTTCAAGCTATACACCGTCGAGCAGCTCATCGGGCAGCAGTTTCAGCGGCGGTTCACGTAGCGGCAGTGGTGGCTCATCGCACAGCAGTGGTGGGGGCAGTCGCGGACGTCGTTAGTTTGACACTTAAAAACTATTGAAAATGAAAAAGATACTTTTATTAATGCTTTGCGCTACATCGATGTATGGTATGGCGCAAAATGCCGATGATGCGATTCGTTACTCGAATGTGAATCCATTGGGAACGGCCAAGTTTATATCAATGGCAGGCGCATCAGGCGCGCTTGGTGCCGATTTCTCGTCAATAACTATAAATCCGGCGGGTCTGGCTATCTATCGGACCGACCAGATTTCAGTGTCGCCTGAATGGACAAAGGCCAAGGTGAAAGGCTCGTACAATGGTAGCACTAACAATGCTACTAAAAACAGCTTCAATATGTCGAATATTGGCTTTGCCTCGGTGTTTCAAACAGGAAACGAAACAGGCTGCAAATCATTCAATTTCTCGTTTTCATATAACCGGACGGCAAATCTTTACCGCAACACGCTCATAAGCGGCTACAACGACTTATCATCGGAGCTTGACGGCGAAGTGGCAGCGTTCAACAACTATTTCGACGAGGGCAATGTGTTCTATAAAGCCGATTTGTTCATATATGATTCAATCGATGGTAAATACTATAATGATTATCAGCTTGCCGACCGTTATGGAGCTACGCAGACAAAGAGCATCCGCTCGAGTGGCTCTGTAGGGGAGTATTCGTTTGCGCTTGGCGCCAACTTTAACGAGTCATTCTATTTTGGTGGTTCTGTCAACATTGTCCGCATCAATTACGAACAGACACAGAAATATAGCGAAGCGTCTGACGATGAGGAGTTTGACTTGCAAAGCTATAGCGTTACCGACTATTTCCAAAGTCTTGGCCGTGGTTTGAATATGAAACTGGGACTCATCTATTGGCTGAATGAAAACGTGCGTTTCGGTGCCGCTTTCCATACCCCAACAATCATCGATATGAGCGACGATTATTCAACACGTGTCGAGTCGGCTGTATGGTACACCACCAACGGTTCAACCTATGAATTGCAGCAGCAGACAGGCAAATCAAGGGGAGGCTTTGACTGGAATCTGACTTTGCCAGGTAAGTTTGTGGGCAGCGCGGCGTTTGTCTTTCCAAATATCGGCCTAGTAGATGTCGATTGCGAAGTGATTGACTATTCAGCTACTTCGATGGAGAGTGATGACGGCGATGATGATAATATGGATTTGGTAAATAATGCAATATCTGATATTTATCACACCACAGTCAATCTTAGAATAGGAGGTGAGCTGTCGCTTAACGCTTTGGCGTTGCGTGCTGGTTTCGGCTATTACGGCAGTCCATATGTGAGCAGCGAGGCCAATAAGTCGGCAAACCAGCAGGTTTACAGCCTTGGCTTGGGTTGGCGCGGTCCGAATGCCTACTTCGATTTCGGCTACAATATTGCAGCTAAAAAAGAGAAGCATTTCTTGTATGACGCTTCGACAATGGCCAGCCTGAATTCGAAGCAAAGCAATGTTGTGTTTACTATTGGATTCAAATTCTGATTTGAGAGGTACACATACAAAAAAGAGGATTCTAATGAATCCTCTTTTTTTGTTGCAATTTGTCAGATTGTGTGACTATTTCCGATTCAAATACCATTCCACGGTTTTCAGAATTCCGCTCTCGAAATTCTCATCGGCACGCCAGCCCAACTCCTTCTCAATTTTGGTCGCGTCGATGGCGTAGCGGCGGTCGTGGCCGGCACGGTCTTTAACAAAGGTAATCAACTCTTTATATGACTTACCGTCAGTGCGTGGACGTTGGTCGTCGAGAATGTTGCAGATGGTATCAACAATCTGTAGGTTGGTACGCTCGTTGCGGCCACCAATATTATAGGTCTCGCCAGCCTTGCCGCGATGGTAGATAAGGTCGATGCCAGCGCAGTGGTCAATCACATACAACCAGTCGCGGATGTTCTTGCCGTCGCCGTAGATTGGAATATTTTCACCTGCCAAAGCCTTGCGGATGATTGTTGGAATCAACTTCTCGTTATGCTGTTTCGGACCGTAATTGTTTGAGCAGTTGCTCGTTGTGACGTTCATTCCATAGGTGTGATGATAAGCACGCACAATCAGGTCGGAACTTGCTTTTGCAGCTGAATATGGGCTGTTGGGTGCGTAAGGTGTTGTTTCCGTAAAGAATCCTGTCTCGCCCAAAGTACCATAAACTTCGTCGGTCGAGATGTGGTGGAAACGGCAGCCTTCGTACTCTTTTTTGTATTTGAACGGCGCGTCCATCCAATATTTACGGGCAACATCGAGCAACGTAAATGTGCCGTTGATGTTCGTCTTGATAAAGATTTCAGGACCATTTATTGAATTGTCGACGTGCGACTCAGCGGCAAAGTGAATCACACCGCGGATATCGTACTGACGGAACAGGTACTCAACAAGTTCGCGGTTGCAGATATCGCCTTGAACAAATGTATACTGGTCACTATCCTCAACCTCTGACAGGTTGGCCAGATTGCCAGCATAGGTCAGTTTGTCAAGGTTAATAATGTGATAATCAGAATGTTTTTCAATAAAAAAAGGAATGAAGTTTGAGCCGATAAATCCAGCTCCACCTGTTACTAATATCGATACGCTCATATTTTAATATAATTTATCCGTAAAGTTAAATAAATCAGCGTCTTTCAAATTGACAGCCGCTAAATCTTTGTCCGACAAATTTAATTCAAAATTCACTTTCGGCCATTGAATATTTAAGTCTGGGTCATCGAAACGGATACCGCGCTCGCTGGCCTTGTTGTAGTAATTGTCACATTTATAGACAAATGTTGCGTGTTCGCTCAAAACCAAAAATCCGTGTGCAAATCCGCGAGGAATAAAGAACTGACGCTTGTTCTCGGCACTCAACACAACTCCGACGTATTTCCCGAAGGTTGGCGAGCCCTTACGAATATCGACAGCTACATCGTACACTTCGCCTTCAATCACTCGTACAAGTTTCGACTGGGAGTAGGGGTGCATTTGGTAATGCAAGCCACGCAGCACGCCGCCAGTCGATGATGATTCATTATCTTGAATGAACCGAGTATTGCACACATTTTCAATAAATTGATTCTCGCGGAATGTCTCGCAGAAATATCCTCTATGGTCACCGAAAATTTGCGGCTCCATTATCACCACTCCGTCGATATCAGTCTTTATAAAATTCATTGTATTCAGCTGTTAATCAATCTTTATGCTTTGTTGTTGACCAGTTTCATCAAATATTGGCCGTAATCGTTTTTCATAAGAGGTTTTGCCAGTTCAGCCAACTGTTCGCGATTGATAAAACCACGTTTGTAGGCAATCTCTTCGGGGCAGCTAACCATTAGACCTGTACGTTTTTGCAGTGTCTCAACAAAATTGCTTGCCTCAATCAGGCTGCTGTAGGTGCCAGTATCGAGCCAGGCGAAACCGCGGCCCATAATCTCAACCTGAAGGTCGCCTTTGGTCAGATATTCCTGATTTACAGTGGTAATCTCGAGCTCGCCGCGTGCTGACGGTTTGATGTGTTTGGCAATTTCAACCACACTGTTCGGGTAGAAATAAAGCCCCACAACGGCGTAGTTCGATTTCGGCTCTTTCGGTTTCTCTTCAATCGAAATAACCTTGCCAGTGCTGTCGAACTCTGCCACACCGTAGCGTTCAGGGTCGTTCACATAGTATCCGAAAACCGTTGCTTTGCCTTGCTGCTCAACGTTTTTGCGAGCGTCGGCAAGATGATTCGGAAGACCATGGCCATAGAATATGTTATCGCCCAAAACAAGGCAGACAGAATCGTTGCCGATGAATTTCTCGCCGATGATGAATGCCTGCGCTAGTCCGTCGGGCGAAGGCTGCTCGGCATATTCAAGATTGATGCCCCACTCTTTACCGCTACCAAGCAGACGCTTGAATCCTGGTAAATCGTGCGGTGTTGAAATAACCAAAATATCCTTGATGCCAGCCATCATAAGCACCGTTAACGGATAGTAAATCATTGGTTTATCATAGATTGGCAGCAGTTGCTTCGATACTCCTTTTGTGATTGGAAATAAGCGAGTTCCGCTACCACCTGCAAGAACTATTCCTTTCATATTTGCTATAATTTTAAAATCCCAAAGTTATAAGTTTTTGTTTTAGTTAGCGTTATTTCCTCCTTTTCAACAAATCGGGATGGAAATCACCGACCAAACCAACAGGCGTTGCATTGCGGATTTGGTGCGCAATCTCAATCGACGGCAGAGCATCGTCAAGGCCAAAGCCTTTACCAGCCAATATGTTACGATAAGTTTCGGTATGCAGTTCTGTGAATCCGGTGCTGAATTCAAATTCCTCACCATCAATCAGAATGGTGCGGAAGGTGCGTTTTCCTTCAGCCTTAACGTAGTCAGGAATGTCGTTGTAATCGATGCTCAAGAACCAGCGGACACGGGCGTTACGTAAACGCAGGAATCCAGCCGAATGATATGCGTCGTTCTCGTGGACAATGCACTCCTGCACCGGCCCGAAAATCCACGTAAGCATATCGAAGAAATGAATGCCAATGTTAGTGGCCACGCCGCCCGACTTGCTAATGTCGCCCTTCCACGAGTAATGATACCATTTGCCTCGACTTGTAAAATACCGTAAATCAATATCGTACACCTTATTCGGGTCGCCAGCATCAACCTTCTTCTTTAAATCGACAATCGACTGATGAAGTCTCAACTGCAATATGTTATACACTTTTTTGCCAGTCTCTTTCTCGTAATCCTTTAGAGCTTCAACATTCCACGGATTGAGCACAAGTGGCTTCTCGCAGATGGCATCAGCACCTTGACGCAGAGCAAAACGAATGTGAGAATCGTGTAAATAATTTGGTGTACAAATACTTACATAATCGATTGGCGTTCCTTCGCGTTTCAACTTGTAAATGTGGCGGTCGAAGCGTTCGAATTCAGTAAAAAAGTCGGCTTCAGGAAAATAACTATCCATAATGCCAACACTGTCGAACTTATCGAGAGCCGCAACCAATTGGTTGCCAGTGTCTTTTATGGCTTTCAAATGCCTTACGGCGATGTATCCTGCCGCACCTATCAGTGCAAAATTCTTCATTCGTTCAAGGTTTTTAGCAATTGGCAAATTTATTGATTATGGCAATTTGTCCAATGTTTAGTGGGAACAAAATAAGGTTATGCCCAAAAGAACACAACCTTACATATTTTGTTTATAGAAATTGTCAAAAATCCCAATCGTCTTTTTTAGATTTTTCAAGATTGTCAATTTCATTTGCCAAACTTAAGGTAATCTGTTCTATTTCTTTTTTTGCCAAAGGTTGCACTCTTTTATCTACTTCCTTGTATTGTTTACGTGCAACTTTTTTAACACCAATTTTCTCAAACAATTCATCGGTCAATTCGTCTTTATACAAAATTCCATTCGACCATTCTTTTCCCCATTTTATATGGGTAGAAGTATGAGAAAATGGGCCAATTATAACCTTAAACTTGTTGTCTTTAATTAAAAAATCAACAGTGTAGTCTATATATCCGCTTGCTGCCGCCCAAGTCATATTCTTTTCCTCATAATTAATCTTTGCCTTTAATGTTAATTCTTTATTAGGATTGTCCAATTGAATTACATCTTTGGCAGAATTATAATTATGGGCTATCCACCTTTTAATTAAATTGTATAAATCTTCTGTGGTTTGTCCTTCTTTGTTTATAACGGTTTCGAAAACCAAAGCTTCTTGTGCCTGAATATTTGACATCATCAGAGCTAAAACAAACAAAACAATTAATCTTTTCATATTCAAACGTTTTTAATTATCCACAATAATACGAAAAATCCACAATTAAATCAACTTCCTCACCTCGCCACCTTCTAATTTATACCGTTGGCCGCTTTCGGGGCAGACGGCCTCGTTATTGCTGTCGAATTTCAGTTTGTGGCCGTATTCACTCACCCAACCAGTCTGCCGTGCCGGATTGCCGACCACAAGCGCATACGGCTTCACATCTTTGGTCACCACCGCGCCTGCGCCAATCAGGGCGTATTGCCCAATAGTATGGCCGCAGACAATGGTTGCATTTGCGCCAATCGATGCGCCGCGTTTCACCACCGTAGGGCGGTATTGGTCTTTGCGGGCAATGGCGCTGCGCGGATTTATCACATTGGTAAACACCGCTGAAGGGCCTAGAAACACATCGTCTTCGCACGTAACACCAGTGTAAACCGACACATTGTTCTGCACTTTCACGTTGTTGCCAAGCACCACTTGCGGCGATACAACCACGTTCTGCCCTATGTTGCAGTCGCGGCCGATGGCGCAACCTCTCATAATATGGCTGAAATGCCAAATCTTTGTACCACAACCAATTGTGCAGCCGTCATCGATTATTGCCGACTCGTGTGCGAAATAACCAGTATCGCTCATAGTTTTTGTGTAATGTGTAACGTATACAGTGTAAGGTTTTTAATCATTCTTCCCTTTCTCAAAGAAACTCCTGACGGTCGATGTTATCCGCTCAATCTGCTCGTCGTCGAGTTCGGTGTGCATTGGTAACGAAAGCACTTCGCCGCATATTGTTTCCGATACGGGAAAACTATCATTTTCAGTCACATACGGCTCGAATGCCTTTTGACGGTGCAGCGGAATCGGATAGTAAACCATATTCGGAATGCCTTGCCCGTCAAGGTGTTTTTTCAGTGCGTCACGTTGGCCGTTCTTCACTTTCAGCGTATACTGATGGAAAATGTGTGTTGTAAATGCAGCTGTTACGGGTGTTTCAAGACCGTCGATACCCGACAGTGCCGCATTATACTTTTCGGCAGCCGCCAAACGTGCACGATTATACTCGTCAAGGTGCGGCAGTTTCACACGCAGAATGGCCGCCTGAATGGTGTCGAGCCTCGAGTTGACGCCAATCATATCATGATGGTAGCGAACCTTCATTCCGTGATTGGTCAGGCAGCGGATTTGTTCGGCAAGTTGGTCATCGTTGGTAAAAAGAGCGCCGCCGTCGCCGTAGCAGCCAAGGTTTTTCGACGGGAAGAACGATGTGCAGCCAATGGTTCCAATGGTTCCGGCCTTGCGAACGGTGCCGTCGCTGAAGCGGTATTCGGCGCCAAGTCCTTGAGCAGTATCCTCAACAACGTAAAGACCATGTTTTTCGGCCAATTTCAGCAGCGGCTCCATATTGGCGCACTGCCCGAAAAGATGAACCGGCACAATGGCTTTTGTGCGTGGCGTGATAGCCTTTTCAACCTTCTCAACATCGATATTGAACGTTGCCCTGTCAACATCCACCAGCACAGGCTTGAGCCCTAACAGAGCAATCACCTCTACGGTTGCAATAAAAGTGAAATCGGTGGTAAGCACCTCGTCGCCAGGCTTCAGGCCGAGAGCCATAAGCGCCACCTGCAGAGCGTCGGTGCCGTTGCCGCAAGCAATGGCGTGCCGCACACCCAGATACTGCGCAAGTTCCTGCTCAAACGTCTTAACTTCAGCACCTTTCACAAACTGACAACTGTCAATCACACCTTGAATGGCATTGTCAATCTGCGGCTTAATCCGCTGATACTGACTCTTAAGGTCGACCATTTGTAACTGTTTCATTCCCGTAAAGGTTTAAAGTTTAAAAAGTTAAAACGCTTCGCTGTTGAATTTATTTTAAAAGCCAAGAGCCGATTTTAATCGGCTCTGGCTCTTTATAGCAATTTAAAATCTGCGAAAACAGTACAATCGGTGTCATCTGCGTTCAAACAACACCTTCGCCTACTTCGCGTAGCTTACGGCGCGGGTCTCGCGGATGACTGTGATGCGGATTTGGCCTGGATAGGTCATCTCGTCCTGAATCTTCTTTGCAATATCGAACGAGAGCGATTCTGCCTCGGCGTCGCTTACCTTCTCGCTGCCCACAATCACGCGCAGCTCGCGGCCGGCCTGAATGGCGTAGGTCTTGAGAACGCCAGGGTACGAAAGTGCCAAATCCTCAAGTTCTTTTAGACGTTTGATGTACGACTCAACAACCTCGCGGCGAGCACCCGGACGGGCACCAGAAATGGCGTCGCAAATCTGAACAATCGGGGCAATCAAAGTCGACATCTCCACCTCGTCGTGGTGAGCACCAATGGCGTTGCAGATATCGGGTTTCTCCTTGTACTTCTCGGCAAGGTTCATACCCAGAATTGCGTGCGGCAACTCCGGCTCGTCGTCAGGCACTTTACCAATATCGTGAAGCAGACCGGCACGTTTGGCGGC
>JAFYYJ010000048.1 GCA_017557605.1 Salinivirgaceae bacterium | reverse complement strand
GCGGCGATGGTTGGCTACCGCAAGCGCACAGCACGACTGCCAGAACCGTGCTAATCAACACCTTGGCGATATTTATCCTCATCTTCATCGTTCAAAAGGCTTAAATAACTATTGTAGCGGCTCTGCGCAATACGTCCTTCGGCAACGGCCTGTTTCACAGCGCATTTCGGCTCGTGAGTGTGGGTGCAGTTGTAGAATTGGCAGTTGGCCGACTCGGCAAACATCTCGGGAAAATAGTGCGCCATCTCGTCTTTCATTTCAATGGTTCCAAAACCCTTAATCCCCGGTGAGTCAATAATATATCCGCCATTCATCAACGGGTGCATTTCGGGATAAGTGGTGGTGTGCATTCCGCTGTCGTGCGAGTCGGAAATGGCCGATGTGCGCAAATCTAGATTGGGATTCAAACGGTTGGCGATGGTAGATTTGCCAACACCCGAATGACCTGCCAGCAACGAGAGTTTGCCGCGAGTGAGTTCCTCAATGCGGTCGATGCCGATGTTTTGCACCGTCGATGCCTTAACGCACTCATAGCCAATCTTTTGATAGACGGCTATCAGTTCGTCCATTTCGGCGGTCTGCTGCTCGTTGTAAATGTCTATCTTATTGAAAACCAAAACTGAAGGAATGTTGTATGCCTCCGCTGAAGCTAAAAAGCGGTCGATAAACTGCGTAAAAGTCCGCGGACTGACAAGCGTAACAACCAGTATAGCTTGGTCGATATTGGCGGCCATTATCTGCGCCTCTTTCGACAGATTTATCGACTTGCGGATAATGTAGTTTCGGCGGTCGTCGATACTGTGAATCAGACCTTTACCCGTTTCGGAATCAATATCAAACTCCACCACATCGCCCACAGCCACCGGATTGGTGGTACGCAGCCCCTTGGTGCGCAGCTTTCCGCGAATGCGGCACTCCACCACGCTCCCGTCTTCCTTCCGGACCAAATACCAGCTGCCTGTCGATTTTGTTACGATTCCTTTTTCCACAGAATTCATTTTTTGCAAATATAAGCCGATATCAGAACCTCAACTGCATTTTAGCCAAAATTCCGAACGGCAGCACATCTTTGTGGTCGAGGTACGAGAGGCGCCAGATTGCATCGACACGGAAGAACTTGAAAATGTTCTCGATGCCAACGCCAGCCTCGGCGTACGGGCGGTGCAACAGGTTCATGTCAGTTGGGAAGAAGAGGTCGTTGCTGGTGCGCTGGGTAAAATCACCAATCAGCACCTTGCCGGTGGCCACCTCGCGCCATTTCAGCCGCCTCATCAGCGGTATATGGTTCAAAAAGAGTCCTTTAAAGTGATGTTCAAACATAAAGGTCAGATACTCGCTGCTCACAAACTCGTAATAGTTCATCAGGTTGAAGGCGTACTCGTCGTAGGCGTAGGTCTGGTTGCCCTCGTGCAGCTGCTGGAACGGGAACGGCGCCTTGCCAAAGGTTTTTCCGGCGTCGATAATATAACGGAAATCGCCCAACGGATTCACCGGTACCGTATGGTCAATGCTGGCGTGCAGCTTGTAATACTCGTATTTGCTGCCCAAAATGTCGGGGATGCCCACAGTCAGGCCGACATTGAAAATCGGGTATTTGGTGCCAAGACTGACACGTTCGAATTTGCCCATTACAAACTTTTCGTTATAGGCAAATCTCACATTTATTGACACTTCCGATGTCCGTAGACTTTTCACATCAATAGTGTCGCCCGTTTCAATGTCCTCCATTCTAAAAGTGACGGTTTCCGACGCGTAAATCTGCTTGTGACGGACCTTCAGCTTGGTCGACAAGCCCGGGAACCACTCGTGGTCGTAGTAGGCACCGCCCTCGTTCACAATGGTCAGCTTGTCGTTCTGCTTGCGTGCAAACAACGATGACAGAATATTGTCCGTCAAGAAAGCATTTTCCGTCAACCCAAGTTGTTCATTATCATGAAAATAATAAACATTGGCACATCGTCGGGGCATTGTGCTGAACATCTCGGTAAAACCAAAGCCGTATTTAAATTTCTGGTCACGAGTACCATAGGCAATGTGGCCGTAGAGCATATGCCTGGTACTGAACTCGTTGCTGGTGCGCAGACTCAGCTTGAAGCGGCTGCCCTCAATTGGGTTGAAACTGTAAAGCGTGTAGTATGGTCCTATTTCGATATATCTATGCACCCAATATCCTGTTATTAAAGTATTTACAAGATTGACGATATTATTGAACATCGGCACTTCGCGCACCGAATCCACCATTTTGTAGATGTCCTTTTCGCGCTGGCTCAACTCCTCGTGACGCATAGCGTTCCACTCGTCAACCGATTTCTGCATCGCGTCGTTGAGTAGCACGGTCTCGGTCGGTGCCGACGATGAGAAAGTCTTGTCGGGCAGGTCAGGATGCAGGTTGATATTGCTGTACGATGTGGTCTTACGCCCGAAAAATCCATAATCTTTTTGCGTGACTGAAAAATCGATAAACAGTTCCTGTTTCTTCGGAAACCACACAGAATCTTCAACATACGTAAACGACTGTTCCGCCACAAAATCCGACACAAAGTTGATGTTCACACCCTCGGAAATGCGGATTTTGTAACTCTCAATGGCATAGGTGGTGTCGTGAACCCAGAAATAACCGGTAAACGTTGGCTCCTGCTTGCGTTTCGGCTTGAACGAAATCTGATAGCACCAGCGGTTGTCGCGGAACGCGCTGTCAATCAGGTAGTATTTGTAATATACGCGGCCGATGTTGGCAATCGGGCTAACAAAATCGTGTCCAAGAATCGGCACAAAATTGTCGTATAGATTGAAATCCAGATACATCTTGCCCGTGAATTCCGACACCATATCGTCCTCGGTGCCCGAAATGCGGCTGGCCTTTATCACCTCTTTCTCGCGTTTCGGGTTCTTCTGATAGTAATAATCTGATAATGTTTCGGTTATAAATATCGGAAGGAATGTTTTTCCGGTTATCGCCGATGTATCAACGTAATCAAAAACAAATTGGAATTTCTTGAAAATCTTTTGATTGCGATATTCGTCAGTGATATTGTTCACATCCAATTCCATTTTATTGTAGACCTCGTAGGTATAGAGTTCCTGGCGCATCGGGTTGTTGCGCGGTTTGTTCTCGTTAATCTCGCGCAGAATGCGGAAAGCCGGATTCTCGCCCGGACGCACCACTATCTCGTCCATAACAATATTGTCTGGCTCAAGTTTGATGTTAAGTTCTTGATACGCACCGTTTCTGATAGCCGTTTTAAACAAATGATAGCCTAAGTACGACACCTCAAGCGTATCAACCCGCAAGCGCGTCTCAATGAAAAAAGTGCCGTCAACACTTGTGATAGTGCCGATTGAAGTGCCTTGCGCGACCACGTTCACAAACGGCATTGGCTCGGCGGTTTCGGCGTCAACCACCGTGCCGCGGATGCGCGTCACTTGCGCCGACAGTTGAACGGCGCAGAGCATAATTGCCAGCAATATGTTAAATTTCAGTTTCGTGACAGTAGATTTTAGGGCTACAGACGCAAATATTTAAACCTGTTATCCCGATAGCTATCGGGGCTGTTTAACTTTAAACTTATATTCTCTACACTAAACTTTTCCCTCTTACCTTTTATTATCACTCGCGCAGCACAAAATTCTGCCCCAGATAAACACGGCGAACCTCCTCATCGTCAGCCAGTTCACGTGCCGAACCTTCCTTCATAATTCGGCCGTCGTAAAGTAGATAGGTGCGGTCGGTGATGCAGAGAGTCTCCTGCACGTTGTGGTCGGTGATGATAACACCAATGCCGCGGTCTTTCAGCTGACGCACAATGCGTTGAATGTCCTCAACCGCAATAGGGTCGACACCGGCAAACGGCTCATCAAGCAAAATAAAATTGGGGTCGATAGCCAAAGCTCGGGCAATCTCCGTACGGCGACGCTCGCCACCCGACAATTGAATGCCAAGGCTTTTGCGTATATGGTGCAGGCTGAACTCTGTAAGCAACGACTCCAGTTTCTCCTTTTGCTGGTCTTTGGTCAGGTCGGTCATCTCAAGAATCGACATTATGTTATCCTCAACACTCAACTTTCTGAACACCGACGCTTCCTGCGCCAGATAACCGATGCCGAGTTTCGCGCGCTTGTAGATAGGCTCTTTTGTAACGTTAAGGTCATCCAAGTAGATGTTGCCGCCGTTGGGAGTTATCAGTCCTACAATCATATAGAACGATGTGGTCTTGCCTGCGCCGTTAGGCCCCAGAAGTCCCACAATCTCGCCCTTTTCGGCGTGAAACGACACGTCTTTCACCACCGTGCGACTGCCGTAACGTTTAACCAAATGTTCAGCTATAAGTTTCATTTTCGGTAATAGTATTGGTGCAAAAATAGTAACATTGTAGTCAAAACAAAAACGATTATGACACCTCTCACACCACCCGACCAACACGAGCTCGTCGAACTTGCCAACACCCGTATGCCATATGGCAAATACGAGGGCCGGCTTCTAATTGAACTGCCCGAGCCGTACTTGGCTTGGTACGCGCAAAAAGGCTTCCAGCCAGGAAAAATCGGCAATCAGTTGCGGCTGATGTACGAGATTAAAGTAAACGGATTGGAAAAACTCATTTGGCCGTTGGTGAAACGATAATTTTCATATTTTAGAAATCTAAAACTTAACTTTAAATCGAATTATTATGATTAAATGCGCAAAAGAGATGCGAGCCACTGCGGCTGCCGCTCTCAATGGAAAATGGGGAGACGCCGTTCTCACCACATTGGTTCTTTTGGCAATCGTTATGGTTGCAAGTTTCATATTAGCTTTTTGCGGGCCTTTGTCTTTAATAGCCTCAATAGGCGCGGTTGTTCTTGAAGCCGCATTAATGGTGGCGTTTCTGAAAATGCTTCGCACTGGCGAGACTATAAAAACAGAATGCATCTTCGCGTTCTTTAAAGAGACACGCCTTTGGGTAACAATGCTTTTGGTGTTTGTTTACACATTTTTATGGACATTGCTGTTCATTATCCCCGGAGTAATCAAGGGATTGGCATACGCATTGACACCGTTCATTCTTAACGACAACCCCAACCTTCAGAACAACGAAGCCATTGAATTAAGTATGGCTATGATGGACGGACACAAATGGGATTTGTTCTGCCTTCAGTTGTCGTTCATCGGTTGGGCAATTTTGTGTATGTTCACTTTCGGCATCGGTTATTTATGGCTGATTCCTTACGTCTACACCTCATACGCAGCATTTTATGAAGATGTCAAGGCTGAATACGAAACCCGCTCTATAGCTCAATAATTTGAACTATAATACCGATTTAAGCCGTTCTGAAAAGGACGGCTTTTTTTATGTGGCTAAAACAGATAGCCCATTTTTACGTAGATGTTTGATTTCTTTCCCGAATCGCCAGAACTGAATGGTGTCGCCCAATCGACTGAGAGGATAAAATTCTCATTCATAGCCACTTTCAATCCGGCACCACCTGAAAAATGCGGACGATAGACGCTGCCCGAGAAATCGAAATAATCGTCGGCATTGTCGTCAGTTGTTTCTGCGGCTAGTCGCACTTGTTGCTCATCAATATCGACTGGCTGAAGCACCATTCCTGCATCCACAAACGGATTGGTGGCGATGTAGAAATGTGATGTTCCGATGTCGAACTTAACCAGACGCAATCGTAGCTCAATGTTAGCCAGCGCAAAACCGTCGCTGACGATGCGGTTGCGAGTGATACCGCGCAGCGAACTCGAACCTCCCAAACTCTCATAGATAGCCCGTTTCATATTCAGCACGTTATGCTGAGAAGCCATATAAAACGGTGTTTGTCCGGCAAGGGTGAGCTGCGCCGAGAGCCTGTAGGCCAGTACCGCAACCGGCGTACCCAACGCCATGTAATGACGAAAATCGGCATTGAATTTCAAACTGTTGAAACGGCTGAGACTGCCAAAAGCGGCTGTGTAAGTTAGAAACGCATCGGCCCAAATACCCGCCGACGGTGCGGCTGTAACATTACGGCTGTCGTAGCTAACGCCGCCGTGAATGTAGGGATACGCGCCGGTCCGTGTCTCGCAACTGTCAATCAGCCCCCATTGCTGATATTTGTCGAAAAGAAGGTCAATGTCAGGCAGTTTCTTCTCGTCGGACTGTCCGCGGTTCAACTTGTCGATGTTGACGTGGTCGGCATTGAAGACGAGCAGTCCGGCTCCGGCGTTCCAATTGAGATTTCCGCTGATATCGCCCTGAATATCAATAATCGAGCGGAACAATCCGCGGCGATATTTGTAGAAAGCACGCGAGCGGTAATCGGCTTTGCTATCGTCGGCCCAATTTGCGTTGAAAACCGCCTGATGTCCGTTGAAGCCCGAAAAATCACACATCTCGTCGGGCATATACGAAATGTCGGACGAAATGAGCAGCCCCGGCACCAACGCGCGCGACTCAAGGTTCAATCGAAAAAGCCCATTCTTTTTGGTAGTGCGGTTCACCTCGGCGTAAATCGAGTGCAGATATTCGGGATAGGTGCTGCCGTCGCCGAAATAATACAGGTTGGTGAGCGCACCGTATTGGAAACCAAGGTCGGCGTCGTAAGCAACTGACGGCAACACTCCAAAAGTCCAGCCGGTCTTTGCATCGCTTTGCGCCACAACAGTTTGCACCGACAGCGCAAACATCAGAATCGATGCCGAAATCAGTCTTTTCATCACATCAAAGTTTTAAGAAGATAAGCCATTCCGACACCAAGATAGGTACCCACGGCGTAGCCCACAAGACCAATGATGATGCCGCTGATGAGCACCTTGCGGTTACCCATTGCGCCAACCACAGGCGGAATGAACGGCGGCGAGCACAAGAGCCCGATGTTGGCTACCGTGAACAAGTCGCCGCTGATGCGGAACAGACGGCAAAGCAGCAGGTGTAGCGCCACGGTTATCGCCATAATTGTCAGCACGAAACACATCAGCGTGAATGCCGATTGGTATAGGCAGTTAATGTCGAATTTCGAGGCCACCACAACGCTGAACATCAGTATGAAAACCATTCCCAACTCGAATGTTTTGGGCAGGTTGCGAACCTTTTCGGAAAACGATGCTGCAATGGCCAATGTAGTGATTACCAGAATGATAACCAACTCACTCAATACGCCCGTCAGCAACAGCGACAGACCAGCCGCCACGGCAAGAAAAAGCACCGCAAGCAGCAGCCCGAGCATTGTGCGGCCAAAGGTGCGACGCGCGAAAAAATGGCTGTAATCCTCAACACCACCGTCGGTCTCGACATCGGATTGCAGAGTTATCGACTCGTCGGGAAAAGGCAGCAGGCGGCGGAACAATCTGTAGCCACCAGCCACAATGAACATAATTAACGGGAATGTCACAAGCATCTCGAAAGCGTAAACGAGCAGAATAACCGACTCATCGACACGCAAAGCCGAACCGAGGGCGAAAAAGTTGAGCGTACCGCCAGTGTAGATGCCCATCATCAGGCCCGAGATGCGGTCGAGACCGCCGATGCCCAAGTTGCGAAACAGGAAAAACGCCACTGCCACCGCCACGGTTATCGACAGCAGGCCGCCAACAAGCGCCAGAATGGTTTTGGGCAGCGAGTGCGTCCAAAGGCGGAAATTGCAATTGAATAACATCAGCGGAATGGCTATCGGCACCGAAACATCCATAATGATGTTCTGCGCCGACTCGAGCGCGTGCACATCGGCCATTTTGACAAACCCGCCGAGTGCCAGAACAAGCCCCACGGCGTAAGCTATTATCACGGTTCCTGCTTTGCGCACAAACTTGCTGCGCTGATACGATGCGGCAATCAGTATTGGAGCAATCAGGTAAATTGCTGTAATTAAAATCGTCATCTTCTTTTTTTTGAGTGCGAAAATAATGTTCTAATCGAAAAAGTATCAATCCGCACGCCGTTTTCGCTTATTTCGACTGAAGAAAAAAAAGTGATTAATACCGACATTTTTTTGACCGACTTCACGATTTGCCTCTTTGATAAAACATTTTACTAATGTAATTTTGCAACATCCAAACATAAAAGATATGAAAAAAGAAGAGGTTGAATGGATTATTGACCGCGCTAAACGCACAGGTTGCAAGTCGCTCGACTTATCGAACAAGGATATCACTGAATTACCTGAAAAGATAGGCGAACTGACAGAGCTGCGGACATTGGACTTGAGCTACAATCAGATTTCGAGCCTCCCCGATTCGATTACCAAACTTGAGAATTTGGAAAGTCTCTACCTGATGCGCAACTGCATCAAATCGCTGCCCGAGAACATCGGCAGCATGAATCGGCTTAAATCGCTCGATATCAGCTACAACCCGCTTGACAAACTGCCAGTTCAGATTGGCAAACTCGACAATCTGCAGACATTCGACGCAAGTTTCTGCCTACTTCAAAAGATTCCCGTTGAAATGGCTAAATTGCAGAATATCATTCGCATCCACTTCGACGACAATCCGATTGACTTCCCGCCGCTTAAAGTTATCCGCCGCGGCTGGTACGCAATTAAATATTACCTGACCGAGCTGCACGACAACCGACTCAGCACTATCAGCATTCAAGCATAAAAAAGTGTAAGGTATAAAGATAAAAGGACGCAAGCGAAGTTTTCGTTTGCGTTTTTTGTTGCGTTATTCCATTAACCGCATCATTCCGTTCCACAAATCGACAGCCGACTTGTCCCACGAGAATTTCTGCCGCTGGATTTTGGCATTTTCAATCAGTTTTTGCCGCAGCTCCGCGTCGGTTGCCATTTGGACCATGGCATTGGCTATCTCCTCATCGGAATGGGGATTGATGAGAAGTCCGGCATCGCCGGCCACTTCGGGCATTGAGGTGCAGTTTGAGGTTATCACCGGCACGTCGCAGTTCATAGCCTCGACAATCGGCACGCCAAATCCCTCAAGGAACGAAGGCAGCACCAACGCATCGGCGCTTGCCGTTACATCGCGCAGGGCATCGGGCTGAAGACGGCCCATAAACACCACATCGTCAGCATGTTCCATTTGTTCAATCTCGCTATCGATGCTTGTCATCGACCACATGCACTCGCCCACAATGACAAGTTTGTGCGGAAAATTGCCCTTTTGCTTAAACAGGTCGAACGCGCGCAAAAGACCTTCGACATTCTTGCGCTGATTAAGCGACCCAACGAAAACGAAATAAGGACTGCCGCCTGTCGTTTTTTCGCGAACCTCTTTCTTCGCAGCCTCGTCAAGCGGCGCAAAAACCGTCTTCACACCATTGTATATGACATCGATTTTGTCTGGATTGATATCCCAAGTGCGCACGATATCGGCCTTTGAATACTCCGACACGGTACCAAGTCTGTCGGCACTGCGGGCGAATATCGGGAAATAATGGTTGTAATACCGGTTTATAAGGAACGGCTGGCTCTGAGGGTCATGCACAAAGCCTATGTCGTGAATTACATTATACGTTTTAACCGCCGGATGCACAGGCATATAACCGTCGGTTGACAGGAAAAGACTCACTTTGTGCCGTTTCAACAAGTTAGGTATGATGAACTCAAAACGGCTATACCACAACACCGGATGACGCGACGGCAGGAAGGTCTTTACCGGTATCACATTATCGGCATAGACGAAGGAACTGTCCCAGTCGCGGTCGAAGATGAACAGAAATTGGTGCTCAGGATGATTCCTCACCATGCGGCGCATGATTTCGTCGGTAAAACTTCCCAGACCTTCAAGTTTGTCTTTCAGCAGTGTCTGCGTGTTGACTGCAATAATCATCAGCAAAAAAGTAAGTCCGCAAAAGTATTAAAATTGTTGAGAATAGATACGGATATCTCGTATCGGCAAATTTGAATTTCAAAATGGACAAACGGAGTCAAAAACCTAAGGACTCACTCAGAGGTTTTGAGTGTATCGACAGCAGATTCCACATCAAGCGTATCAGCTTGTTTCACAACAAAATTGCGAACATCGGTAATCATCTGCAGCTGTTTTTGCGCGTTGCGATAACCGGGTGCCGGGACATTTTTTCTTCGCGAATTAACCTGACGCAAGTATGCCACCACACCTTTATTCAAGCCTATCAGACTCACTGTTTGGTTAGGCGCGAACATACCCGCGTTTTGCAATCGCTCCGAATAGGCTGAAAGTTGTTGCGCAGGAGCGTCGTAAGTGGTACCAGGCTGGCTCAAAGCCAAATCAACAATTTCAGAGACATTGTAAAAAGCCGTCTGCAGTTCGGCATCGGGTTCCATATTAGCCACCTCGTACTTCATACGCGCATAGGTGACAAACGGAAGCACCACAACCTCAGGCAAGAGAATAGTGTCGGTCTGCATAATGATGCCGATAGTCCGGTTTTCGGCAAAAATGGTGTCGGGCACAACAAACCTCACAAGCCTATAGCCTACGTGCGAAAACACCACCGTATCGCCACTGGCGCAACGCAAGTTGAAATATCCGTTGTTGTTCGATGTTGTGCCGTATCCATGTCGCACATAGACATTGACATTATAAACTGGTTGCAAACCGTCGGCATTCAGAATAACTC
The DNA here is from genome assembly GCA_017557605.1 of Salinivirgaceae bacterium. Taxonomy (GTDB): domain Bacteria; phylum Bacteroidota; class Bacteroidia; order Bacteroidales; family SZUA-534; genus RUG13583. The sequence goes on along the minus strand of JAFYYJ010000048.1, from coordinate 11,807 downwards.
CGTGCAAATCGATTCGGGCGGGAACAGAATCTTGCGCACAAGCCGAAAACAACACCGTCAAAAAGAAAACAGCACAAACTATTTTTCTCATAAATTGCACCGACAATTATCAAATAAATGTGTTTTTGCTATTTTTAAACGTTTTTTGTAACGATATAATATGCGAATTTATTGTAAATCCTTATTGTTGCTTGCTCTAACTGGTGCAATATTAGCAAGTTGCAATCGCAAGCCTATTGAAATTGAAGCAAATGTGACCCCGCTTTCCGACTACGGAAGCAACGACGGTTCAATAGCGATAACCATTAGCGGTGGCAAAGCTCCGTACGCAATCAAATGGTCGAACAATCAGGCAGTGGCCGAAATTAGCAACCTTGAAGCCGGCGTCTACACTGTAACGGTAACCGACGCCCGCGGCAACTCCGGCACCGAATCGATAACAGTGAAAGGGCCTGACTGCCCGCTCTGCATCGACAACGAGGGCAACAGCTACAAAACGACCGTTGTGAACGGCCGCGCATGGATGACAGAAAACCTTCGCGCCACAACAAACAGCAACGGCGACGAAATCAAATATTTTCAAAACCCCGATGCTCCCGAACTGGGACTTCTCTACACTTGGGACGCCGCTATGAACGGCAGCACCGATGAGGGCGCACAAGGCCTCTGCCCCGACGGCTGGCACATTCCTACTGACAAGGAGCTGCAAGACCTTTCGGTCAGCCTTTGCAATGATTCGGTTGTGGAGAACCTCATCAATCCGTTTGAACTGGTTTATGCCGGATTCTACAATGGCGATTTCCAGAACGCCGGCTACTCGGCATCATTCTGGTCATCAAGCAAGGCGCATGACAACGTTTGGAAGCTCTATTACCACAAAAGCTTGAAAAAGCCGTTCCGCTACTACGAGAGTCCGCGAAACGCCATATCGGTAAGGTGCGTGAAAGATGCAGAGTAATTGTTGATTATCAGCAAGTTGTTTTGCTTACTCTTAATAAAAAATGGATAAAAACGGCTATACAGAAATAACTCCCAACAACCGTTTGCTAAGCCTCAACCTTCGTGAGGTTATTGCCTATAAGGATTTGATTTATATGTACGTAAAGCGTGACATTGTCACTATGTACAAACAAACAATTCTTGGTCCGCTGTGGTTTGTGATTCAGCCCATACTTACAACTGTAATGTTCATGTTCGTATTCGGCAATCTGGCCGGCATCTCCACCGACGGAATTCCCGGACCACTCTTCTACTTTGCGGGAATTATCCTATGGAACTATTTTGCTGACTGCCTGAATAAGACATCCGGCACATTCACCACCAACCAGAATGTTTTTGGCAAGGTGTATTTTCCGCGCCTGGTGGTGCCTATTTCAGTTACCATTTCGAACCTTGTGAAATTCTTCATTCAATTCGCGATATTCCTTATAATATACATTGTATATGTGTTTAAAGGGGTGGGCATTACTCCAAACTGGTATGCTTTTCTTTTCCCGTTGCTTGTGATAATGAGTGCCGGATTAGCCTTAGGCTTCGGCATCATATTCTCCTCAATGACAACCAAATACCGCGATTTGACATTCCTTTTGCAATTTGGTGTGCAGCTATGGATGTATGCCACTCCTGTAATCTATCCTCTCAGCACAATGCCTGCCGACAAACAATGGATTTTCCAGCTAAACCCGATGACCTCCATTATTGAGACATTCAAATACGGAGCTATCGGCAATGGTGTTTTCTCATGGGGCTGGCTACTTTACAGTTTGAGTTTCATGATTATAACACTTCTACTAGGCACTATAATCTTCAATAAAGTAGAGAAAGATTTTATGGATACGGTGTGATATTTAACGATGACGAAAAACGATGACGATAACGTTGACACTAACACTAACGTAAACGTAAACTAAAACGCAACCCCTAACCATTAGATGTGAATTCTCGCCAAAACTCATGCATAAAATGTGCAATTTTTGCAAAAAGTCGTACATAAAATGTGAAGTTTTGCCAAAAAGACGTACATAAAATGTGAAACAATTGTATGTCAGTATGCTTTTTGTATATATTTGTGAGCAAATTAAACTGAAAGTTTATGGAGCGGAGCATTTTGCAGGATTTGTTGAAATGGAAACAGAGCGAACGTCGTAAACCACTGATTCTTAATGGTGCAAGGCAAGTTGGCAAGACTTGGATTCTGAAGCATTTTGGCGAAGTTGCCTATAAAAATGTGGCTTACATAAATTGCGACAGAGAGTCCCGAATGGCGACTTTGTTTGCCGATTTCGACGTGCAGCGGATATTGAAAGCCATTGAGGTCATAACACAAGTGCCAGTGGTTGCAGGTCAGACACTGATAATAATCGACGAGGTGCAGGAAGTACCGCGTGCTATTCAGGCACTGAAATATTTTTGTGAAGATGCCCCCGACCAGCATATTGCGGTAGCGGGTTCGCTGTTAGGCTTAATGTTACACGAGGGCATTTCGTATCCTGTCGGAAAAGTCAACACTATGCAGATGTATCCGTTGTCGTTTGCCGAATTTCTGAAAGCGATAGGCAAAGATGCATACGCCAAAGTGTTGGATGAACAGGATTGGCCGACAGCCGCTGTTATCCACGAGCAGTTGCTTGATTGTCTGCGCCATTATTTCTATGTGGGCGGAATGCCCGAAATTGTGCAGGCTTATATCGATGGCGAACCGATGTGGACTATTCGCTATATGCAAAACGAGATTCTTGACAACTACATTCAAGACATTGGCAAACACGCACCGCCGCGCGAAGTTATGCGTATCAGCATGGTTTTCAATTCTATACCAGGTCAATTGGCGAAAGAGAACAAAAAATTCATTTATGGAGTTGTGAAAGAAGGCGCACGGGCACGCGAGTTCGAGATTGCCTTGCAATGGTTGTGCGATGCGGGGTTGGTGTACAAAGTAAACCGCGTCAGCAAACCTGAAGCGCCGCTGCAATACTATGAGGATTTTTCGGCGTTCAAATTGTTTGTACTCGATTGTGGGTTGTTTGGTGCGATGAGCAATACCAGCGCCGATTCCGTTCTGATTGGCGATGGCGTATTTGAGGAATACCAGGGAGCGTTCACCGAGCAATATGTTTTGCAGGAACTGAAAACCATTCGCGAGCTTCCAGTGTCCTATTTCAGCAAGGAGAATTCGCGCCAAGAGATTGATTTTCTTGTGCAATGTGGCCAACGGGCGGTTCCCGTCGAAGCAAAATCGGGCAAGAATTTGCAAAGCAAATCGTTCGGCTCGTTTTGCAAAGAGCACAATCCTGAAGTGGCGGTAAAGACGTCGTTGCTGCCCTTCCGCCAGAATAACACGGTGACCAATCTTCCGCTTTATGCGGTACGGGCGTGGTTTGACGGAAAAGAACAATAAATGTGTCAAAAAACGTAACAGATTAATACTGAAAAACGTTACTTTGGAAATTGAAATGAAATAACAGACGCGATGAATCGCGTCCCTACAAGCGAAAACTTGTAACTTATAACTTGTAACTTAAAAAATGCCTACAGCAATAAAAATAGAAAACGTTTCGAAGCAATACCGACTTGGGGTAATCTCTACTGGCACGCTTAGCCATGACCTCAACCGCTGGTGGACAACGAGCGTGCTGCGCCGCGAAGACCCATACTTGAAAATTGGCGAGACAAACGACCGCGCCAGCAAAGGAAATTCAGAGTATGTGTGGGCGCTGAAGGATATAAATATGGAAATTGAACAGGGCGATGTGGTAGGCATTATCGGCAAGAATGGCGCAGGAAAATCCACATTGCTGAAACTTCTCTCGCGAGTTACCAAACCAACCACCGGAACCATAAAATACAAAGGTCGAATAGCCTCGCTTCTTGAAGTGGGCACCGGGTTCCACCCCGAAATGACTGGCCGTGAGAACATCTATATGAATGGTGCCATTATGGGAATGACACGTGCCGAAATAACCCGCAAACTCGACGAGATAGTTGATTTCTCGGGCTGCGAACGCTATATTGACACTCCCGTTAAACGCTACTCAAGCGGTATGACCGTGCGCCTTGGCTTTGCCATTGCCGCCCACCTCGACCCAGAAATTCTTGTGGTTGATGAAGTCCTGGCCGTTGGCGATGCCGAATTCCAGAAAAAAGCCATCGGCAAAATGCAAGATGTTAGCAAAGGCGAGGGAAGAACGGTGCTGTTTGTTAGTCATAATATGGCGGCAGTGAAAAGTCTGTGCAAAAGAGGCGTGATATTACAAAATGGATTGTTGGTTGACTCTGGTGATGTTGATACAATTGTCAGCCATTATTTGAGGGGAGGTGGAAATATTGAAAATCATAAGGTGTGGAATACTCCTGTAGTTAAACGAGACGGATTTGAGTTGTTGGAAATTGGCGTGAGAAAAGTTGGAGGAGATTATGGAGATGTTATGAGAATTGACCAAGATGTGGAAATGGTTATCAGATATAAACTCACAAAATCTTATAACCAGTTACATCTGACTTTCCATTTTAAAAATGAGCAGGGCTATAAGATTTTTTCATCTTCTGGAGGTTCCCGTTGTATCCCATTGGAACATAATGAAGGAGAATATGTTCAAGTTTGCAAGATTCCTGGCGGTTTTATGAATTGGGGAAACTTTATGGTTGACTTGTATGTGGTAAAAGATAGAAGCCAAGTGTTTTTGATTGATAACGATGTTGTTTCTTTTACATTGGGGAACAGCCAGGCTTCGTTAGGGTCGTGGATGGGTCGTGAACCTGGCGACATTAAACCAAAATTTGAATATACGGAGGAACGCATAAATGAATAACAATCTGCTCACCGTTACATCTCCGCTCCTCCCGCCATTGGAAGAGTTTATCCCATATCTGCAAAAAATATGGGACAATAAATGGTTGACCAACAACGGCGAGATGCATCGTAAATTGGAGCGACAATTGGCTGAATACCTTGGTGTGCAGTATATCTCGCTGTTCACCAACGGAACCTTGCCGCTAATTACAGCATTGCAGGCACTTGAAATCGAAGGTGAGGTCATAACAACTCCATATAGCTTTGTGGCCACCACCCATTCCATTTGGTGGAACAAACTGCAACCTGTGTTTGTCGATGTAGAACCAGAGACGGGCAATCTTGACCCACGAAAAATTGAGGCTGCCATCACCGAAAAAACAACAGCACTAATGCCAGTTCACGTTTATGGGAATCCGTGTGACGTTGATGCAATTCAGAAAATCGCCGACAAACATCATTTGAAAGTCATTTACGATGCCGCACACGCTTTTGGCGTGAAAATCAACGGACAAAGTGTTTTGAATTTTGGTGACATAAGCACGTTGAGTTTCCACGCGACAAAGACATACACAACAGTTGAAGGTGGCGCGCTTGTTTGCCACTCAGCCGAAATGAAACAGAAGATTGACCATTTAAAAAATTTCGGTTTTGCGGGCGAAACATCGGTGGTCGCCCCTGGCATCAATAGCAAAATGGATGAGATTCGCGCGGCTTTCGGTTTGCTAAATCTGAAATATATCGACGGAGCTATTGCCAATCGTAAGCGTATAACCGAACTATATCGTTCAAAGCTACAAGACGTAAGGGGTGTCAGGTTCTTGCAGGATATGAATGGTGTTACGCACAACTATTCCTATTTCCCGATTTTTGTCGATTCCGAACGATATGGAATGACTCGCGACGAATTGTATGAATTGCTGAAAACTCATAACATATATGGCCGTCGATATTTCTATCCGCTGATTAGCAGTTTTGAGCCATATTGTGAGTATACGTCTGCACGGAAAGAGAATTTGCCGATTGCAAGCAAACTTGCAATCGATGTGATATGCCTACCAATCTATGCCGACCTTGCGGAGGAGGATGTGAATAGGGTTGTGGAGGTTATAAAAAACAAGAATTAGTTGATTATAAATTAAAAGATATGATACTCTCCATAATGCAATCATATTTTATGCCAGATGCATACAGGATATTGAGATGAGATGGTATAATTAACCAAATGATGGTTTGATAAAATGACTAAAACAAAAAAAAATATTCTTGTTTTTCCTTGTGGCTCCGAAATAGCATTGGAAATATATCGCTCCGTAAATTATTCCACCCATTTTAATCTAATTGGAGCGAGTTCTGTTTCTGACCACGGGAAGTTTGTCTATAAAAACTATATAGATGGTGTCCCCTTTATTAATGACAATCATTTCTTGGAAACAATAAAACGAATCGTTATAGAAAGAGAAATTGACGCTATTTATCCAGCAATGGATTCCGTAATTGAAATTCTAAAAGCCCACGAGGATTATCTCGGTTGCAAAGTCGTGTCTTCTTGTTATGAAACAACAAAAATTTGTCTTTCAAAAAGTAAAACATACAAAACACTTTCGGGGATTGTAAAAACTCCGATTGTCTATAAAAGTGCAGAAGAAATACAGTATTATCCTGTTTTTGTGAAGCCAGATATTGGATATGGTTCAAGAGGAGCAAAAAAAATCCAAAATGAAGAACTTTTAGGAACACACTTGTCAGAATTCCCCACTTCAATTATCAGTGAATACATTCCTGGAGATGAATACACTGTGGATTGTTTTACAGACTATAACGGGAATCTGATAGTTGTTAAGCCAAGAAAGCGTTGTCGTATTATGAATGGAATAAGTGTTAATACAAAACCTGTTTGCGACAATGGAGAATTTTTAAATTTTGCAAGTAAAATAAACTCTACCATAAAATTCAACGGAGCTTGGTTCTTTCAAGTTAAGCGTAATTCAAATGGTATTTTGACACTTTTGGAAATCGCAAGCCGGTTTGGCGGTAGTTCAAGTCTGTTTCGAGCAAAAGGAATCAATTTCGCTTTGATGAGCTTGTATAACACATTTGACATTCCTGTTTCTGTCATTGAAAATGACTATGACGTTGAAATGGACAGGGCGTTAGACAACAAGTACAAAATCAATCTCTCTTATAATGAGGTTTTTGTTGATTTCGACGATTGCGTCTACCTTGATAAAAAAGAAGTTAATGTAGAATTGGTGAGATTCTTATACCGTTGTATAAACAAAAAAATCCGCATTACACTTCTCTCTAAACATAATGATGATGAGTTTGGCTCGTTGGATGTACTTTTAAAAAACCTACGGATTAAGCAAATATTTGACAGGATTATCCATATTACTACGGAGGAGGAAAAATACAAGTATATTGACAATGATAATTCCATTTTCATAGATGATTCATTTGCAGAACGAATGGCGGTAGCACAAAAATGTTGTATTCCTGTATTTAGTTTAGATATGGTGGAGGTACTATCATGAAAATACTACATGCTTGGTGTATGAATTATAACATAGGGGATTATTTCCTCGCAATTGGAGTAAAGAATCTTCTACGAAAATATTTTCCTGTGGATTATATTGCAGATACAAATTTGCAAGGACAATATTTTAATGAGTATTACATAAATGAAGTTATCAATAAAAAATATGATTTATTGGTAATTGGCGGTGGTGGTATTATACATGGCTATCATTGGCCCAACGGGTGGTTTTGGTTATGTGAGAAGGAACTGATAAAGACGATACAAATACCATTTATAGTTTATGGAATCGGTGATAATTATTGGGAAAATGAGGCGTTGTTACCTAAAACGGTTTCTCATTTACAAGAAACAATAAAATATGCTACATCTTTTTCAGTGAGAAACGATGGTAGTAAAGAAAGGTTGGAACCACAACTTGGCATGGATATATGTGAAGTACCTGATCCTGGTTTTTTTGTGTGGCAAAACTATCAATCTTGCTATGAGTATAGAGATTATTCATCAAAGGTGATAGTTCAACTAGCAAATGACAAAGCTTTTGTAAGATTTGGAGATGCGGAATCGAATTTGGTTGATTCCATTGCTGATGTTGTGAATAATCTACCAGAAGAAGTTATTTTTTTGCCTCATGTCTATGATGATATATCTTTATATAGCAAGATTGTCAAGAAATTGAATAGAAAAGTCGAGATTTTCAATTTTGGTGGAAATGCGTTTGATAACATAAGAGCTTTTTTGTGTCAATATGCACAAGCAAAATATGTAATTTCTATGCGTGGGCACAGTCAAATAATTCCTTTTGCTCACAATATTCCAGTTATTTGTCTGTCCAATCATCCAAAACATAGCGGATTAATGAATAAAATGGAAATGTCTGATTTTGTCGTTGATGTAAATAATGAATTATCAAGCAAACTCATTCTTGATAAAATTAGGTATACAGTAAATAATTATGATACAATCATTTCTCGATTAAAACAACAGAATCGTAATTTTGAAAATTATATGGATGTTTTCTTTGAAGAACTTAAAAATAAGTTACGATAATTAATTAAAAAAGATATTGCTTTGCTTATTATGTGGAACACGAAAATATATTGTTGTATAAGGTTGGCTGGTGAAAAAACGCTTAAAAAAGTCTGTCAATCTTTTTGAAAAGAAATTTCTTCTTCGGAACTTCGTCAGAATGAATGGAAAGTTTTCCTATATACATGCTGAAAGAGTAGTATGACAGACTTTAAACTAAATATAACACCAAGCACAACTGTAACCGATCCACAGATAATGGTTTCAGTCTGTTGCCTTGTATATAACCACGAGCCATTTCTACGTGAATGTTTCGAAGGTTTTGTTATGCAGAGAACAACATTTCCCATCGAAATATTAGTTCATGATGATGCTTCAACCGACCATTCCGCAGATATAATCCGTGAATACACCGCAAAATACCCCGACATATTTAAGCCGATTTTTCAAACTGAAAATCAATATTCAAAAGGTCTCTCTATTTCTGCCACATATAATTTCCCTCGTGCACAAGGAAAATATATTGCCATGTGTGAAGGCGATGATTATTGGACTGACCCTCTAAAATTGCAAAAGCAAGTAGAGTTTTTGGAGGAAAATACTGATTTTTCGTTATGTTTTCATAAAGTTAAGGTGTGGAAACAAAATGAAGGTGTACTTGTTGATGATTTTATTACAAAGGACATGCCAACAGAAACTGATATATATGAATTGGCAAAAGGGAATTATATACATACACCATCTGTGCTATTTAGGAGTGATATTCGTGTAGTGGATTCATTTCAGAAGTTGGGCCAACTCGGTGTTGGTGATTATCCGTTATGGATGCTATGTGCTCAACATGGTAGAATAAAGAAAATGCCGGACTGCATGGCTGTTTATAGATATGGTAGCGGAATTTGGTCAAATGGTGATGGATATAAAAACAGTATTACCTGGATTAAAATGTTGGCAAAGCTAACTGTTGTTATAGATGATGAAAAAACAAGACTGATCTTGGAGGAACAAAGCCAAAAGTACAGCCAACAAATTCTTAAAATGTATAAACAAACTAACAATAATTATTTGTCGGTGCTGAATTCCCACGCCTTTAGATTAGGAGGCTTTTTATTGAAACCATTACATTGGATAAAAACTTTTTTAAAGAATAAGGAATAACGACAAAATTTGCGATGAGTTGAAGCAACCATGCAAAACTCTTAATGCATCACCATCACGACTCCCGCATGGCTGTGTCCGCCGTATGTTATCCGATAATGGTACATCCCTGATTTCAAAAGGCTTGCATTTAGCAAGAATTCGTTGTAGCCAGCGCTTGCCGTTCCGTTGAATGGGATGCTGACAAGTATTCCTGTCTGATTGAAAAGTTCTATTTTTACGTTTCCTTCTTCTGGAATCACATAACTTATTTTCAAGCGATTATCGGCCGGATTTGGTTTTGCCGGCTCAATACTGAACTCATTGGGATTCATTGTTATGCAGAACTGGTTGTTGTCGGGCGTATTATCATCATTAACGGTCGGTTCGACATTAACACAGATGTATTTCAAGCGGTTAGGCGTGTCAGCTCCTATTTTTGCAGAGAAAGTATAATGATATATTTTCCCAGATTTTATGGTGTCGGCAATCACCTCACGCACATTGTGCCCAAGATTGTCGGTCCAATTGATGACGGTGTTGGCAAGGTCATAGGGGCTGTTGTTGGCCACCAATGCCGAGATGCTGATGTAGCCATCACTTAAATCCGATTCGGCATTGATAAGAACCAAATCGGTGTTAGGCACAATGGCAGTAACTATGTGGTTTATGGTGTCGGCACAGCCGTAGAGGTTTTTGGCTACAAGTGTTATTCTGAAAGTGCCGCTGTCGGCAAAAGTATGCGCCAGTTCCTCAGCTTGCGATGTGGCACCGTCGCTTATATGCCACTCATACGAGTCAGCATTAGTCGATTGGTTCAACAATTCAGTCTCGAAAGGCACGGGGCCGCGTGCAGGCATGGCAGCGAACTGTGCTGTTGGCGTGGGACGTACAACAATGGTAGTGTCACCCCTGTCGGTGCAACCGACTGTATCGGTAGCCGTTACCGATATGTTATGCTTTCCCTCCTTTTCAAAACTTATGGTAGCTGCCTGACCATTTATCTTGGTTTCATTATCAAAAGTCCACACCCACTGGCTCACAATATTGCCTGGCTCAATGTTGGTTGCGGTTATCTCAGTTGGCTGGTTCTGACAAATCAGCCCCGCACTTATTCTAACATCGGGGGGGGGCAAAATGCTGATATATCGGCTCTTAGTAGCCACGCAGCCATTAGCCAACTGCCTTGCTGTCAGCGATATTTTGTATGTTCCAGTATCGTTGAAAGTGAAATTCGGACTTCGCATGGTGCTTTTTTCCTCATCGTCAATCAACCATTGATAGCTTGCGGAAAGGTTGAATGCCGAAGTGGTTCTGTTCGAGAAATATACGGGTGTTTTAAGACAAGTTGCACTATAACTGAAATCGACATCCGGCCCTTGAAGGATGCTGATACTTGAGAGCAGTGTGTCGGTACAGCCATGGGCGGTGCTGACAACAAGTTGCACTGGCATATCACCCGCCGTGCTGAACGTGGTACGCGGGTTAGGCTCTGCGAAAACACTATCGTTCATTGTCCATTGCCATTCAGTCAGATAGCTGACAGGCGTTGTACTGAGGTCGGTAAACTGCACATCGTTGTAACTGCAAGCCTGTGCCGGCGCGAAAGCCGCAGTTGGTAACGAATCTATTACAAGAGTTTTTTTCAAGATATTGCTGCAGCCGTTGCTACTCGACACCGTTAACTGTAAATTGTAAACACCGCTATAATTATAACTATGAGTTGCGTTTTGCTCAACCGACACACCGCCGTCGCCAAACTGCCACTCATAAGCGTTTATCTGCGAATCATCATTGGAATATGATTTGTTTTCGAACTCTATATCGCGAGTGGCGCAGAGTGCGGTATGTGTGAAATCGGGCGTTGGGGCAACACCCAAAACGCTGATATAGGCCGTGTCGGCGGATTTGCAACCTAGTTTGTCGGTCACTTTCACCCAATATTGCCCCGATTCGGTAACCTCCAAATGGTCGGCAGTACTGCCGTCACTCCAAAGATAGCCAACTGCCTCCTCATAGCCGTTTTGCAGATAGATGTTATTGCCGATACACGAATTTATCTGGTCACCCTCAAGCTTTACGGTTACGGGGAAACTATCCACCGCAACTGTTATTGTGTCGCTATACCATTTGAAGCCTGCGCTGTCGGTAACAATAAGCCAATACTCGCCAGCTGTTGTTATATCCAACGAACTTTCGGTTGAGCCGTCACTCCAAAGATAAGTGTATGGTCCATTGAGTGCGGCGTTCCAAGTAAGAACGTCTCCGGCGCAAATTGTGGTATCGTAAAGTTGGGGTGGCTCTGGATAATATACG
>JAFYYJ010000047.1 GCA_017557605.1 Salinivirgaceae bacterium | reverse complement strand
GCGTAATGCACAAAACGAACTTGTGAGCAATACCAAAGTGGGGTTGCGCCTGACGCTGACCGACCAAACAGGTACCCCGGTGTTCTACCAAGAGACCCAGAGCAATGTGGCAACCAACGCCTACGGTGTACTGAGCGTGACTGTGGGCAACGGCACACAAGTTGGCAATAACAATCTTGCATCTGTCGATTGGACAAAGGATGTGTTTCTGAAAGTGGAAGTTGATGTAAACAATGGCACCAACTATACCAATATGGGTTCGACCAAAATTCAGGCTGTGCCAGTTGCACTCTATGCCGCACGAAGTGGCAGCAGTTCTCAGAACAATACTCAAAACGGTGGCTCTCAGGGCAATGGTGTGCAGAATGGCGGCACAGCAACAGCTGATGGTGATGCCCTGTTCGAAGTTAAGGACAAGGACGGCAACGTAGTGTTCGCCGTTTACCCCAATGGCGTTCATGTTTATATTGACCCCGATGCTGAAGGCAGCAAGATGAAGCGTAGCGGATTCCTTGTAACAGGCCGCGATGCCAAGAAGGATGGCGCCAACAGCGATTACTTTGCTGTAAACAGCGCCGGCACACAAGTGTATGTGGGCGAAGGCGATGCCAAGATGAAGCGCAGCGGATTCTTGGTTACCGGCCGCGATGCCAAGAAGGAAGGCGTTAGCAGCAACTATTTTGCAGTAAACGACGACGGAACGCAAGTGTTTGTGGGTGAAGGCGACGCCAAGATGAAACGCAGCGGGTTCCTTGTAACAGGCCGCGATGCTAAAAAAGAAGGCAAAAACGATAATTATCTTTCTATAGATGACGAAGGTACGAAAGTATACATCGACGACCAACTTGAGAACAATGCCAAGATGAAGCGTAGCGGATTCCTTGTAACCGGCCGAGATGCGAAGGATGGCGATACTCCAAACTACATGAAGGTTGCCACCGATGGCACACAGGTGCATTTCGACAATAGCTCGGCAAAGATGAAGCGCAGCGGTTTCCTTGTAACCGGTCGCGATGCCACCAAGGGCACCGCTGAAGAGTTCATGACCATTAACGCCGACAGCACACGCTTCTATATCGATGCTGCCAGCAGTGCCAAAGGCTTTGCCGTTAGCGGCCGCGATGACTCTAAAAGCACGGCCGCCAGCAATCTTTTCAATATCGACCTTACAACCAATGCCGAAACTCTCGACAGCGTGAACCGCATTTACTGGTACCCTGCAAAGAACGCCTTTATGGCTGGTAATCTGAAGGTTGAAAACCCCGACAATGTTGGTACAAACTCGTTCAACGCAGGATTCCAAAATAAGGCTAGTGGCGAATATTCGCAGGCATTAGGCTACAAATCGGAGGCCACAGGTCAAACATCAATAGCCATTGGTAATCAAGCAAAAGCCATTGGTAAAAGTTCTTTTGCTTTTGGCGAGAATACAACAGCTGCGGGTGAGAGTTCAGTGGCCATTGGTGTTGATGCTCAAACTGGTTCAGATGCCCAAAATGCTTTTGTATTAGGTAAATCAGCGACAGCCATAGGTATAGGCAGTTATGCCATTGGCGAAAGCGCAAATGCTACGGGTCAGGGCAGCTACGCTTTAGGTAGTGTTGGTGTCGATTCTGCGGGTTTAGGTGTAACAGCAGCAAAAGCAACTGGAGACTATTCATACGCCATTGGTGCTGGAACTGAAGCAATAAAAAAAGGAGCTATGGCAATGGGTTTTAATTCTACTGCAAGTGGGCCATATTCTTTGGCAATGGGCTATCAAACAACCGCTTCTGAGTATTATTCCACGACGCTGGGTAGTGAGACTACCGCCAGTGGTTATTCTTCCACGGCGATGGGTAGTGCGACAACTGCCAGTGGTAATTATTCCACGGCGATGGGTTTTGCGACAACCGCCAGTGGTTATTCTTCCACGGCGATGGGTTTGGGGACAACAGCCAGCCAGATTTTTTTCTACAGCAGTGGGTCATGAAACAACAGCCAACGGATGGGCTTCCATAGCAATGGGTGAATACACAAAAGCCAGCGGATGGGCTTCCATAGCAGTGGGACGCAGTGATACAGCTAGCGGAGATTATTCCATAGCAATGGGTAAATACACAACAGCCAGCGGAGATAATTCCATAGCAATGGGACATGTAACAACCGCCAGTGGAGGCGCTTCCACAGCAATGGGTGCATCCACAATAGCAAGCGGAAGCTCTTCTACGGCAATGGGGGTGCTTACAACAGCCAGTGGAGACATGTCTACGGCATTGGGGGCAAGTACAACAGCCAGCGGAACGTATTCCACAGCAATGGGAAGCTCCACAGTAGCCAGCGGATGGGCTTCCATAGCAATGGGTGAATACACAGAAGCCAGTGGAGTGGCTTCCATAGCAATGGGACGCAGTGACACCGCCAGAGGAGTTTTTTCCATAGCAATGGGATATGAAACGTTGGCTTCTGGTGATAATTCTACTGCTGCGGGACGTGAAACAATGGCATCAGGTTGGTATTCTACTGCTATGGGATGGAAAACAACGGCTTCAGGTAAAAGTTCTATTTCTTCAGGAAATGAAACGTTGGCTTCTGGTGATAATTCTACTGCTATGGGTAAAGGTACAAATGCAAAATCATATTGCGAAGTGGCTATCGGACAATTAAATACAGATTATGAGTTGAAACATGAAGTTCGTTCTATTAATGCTTGGTTGAAGCAAGATAGGTTATTTGTAATTGGAAACGGATTTGTTACGGATGATACGACAAGAAGCGATGCTTTGATTGTTTATAAAAACGGCGATATGACGGTTAATGGCACTATAACACATAGCGGTTTGGTTGAATCGTCAGACATTCGCCTAAAGAAAGATGTTCAGCAACTCAGCGGCGCATTGGATAAAGTGCTGAAACTGCGTGGTGTAACATTCTATTGGAAAAACCGTGAAGAAATGGCCGCTGCCAAAGGCATGGATGCTAATAATATGAGCTACGGCTTTGGAAGCGAGAAGCAAGTTGGTGTTATAGCTCAAGAAGTTGAGCAAGTGCTGCCGGAATTGGTGGTAACAGACAACGATGGTTTCAAAGCCGTTAAATATGAGAACCTTGCTCCTGTGCTTATCGAAGCCATCAAAGAGCAGCAGGCGATAATCGACAACCAGCAGAAACAAATAGATGAGCTTAAGAAACTAGTTGAGGAATTGATGAAGAAATAATTCAGAATAGAATATGGTTTGTAGAGACGGTGCATGCACCGTCTCTACGTGTTTTATGCGGGTGAGAAGCGATGTGCTCAACGGCGCTATTCGTCAGGAATCTGAAAATTGAGACAATACTGATGGAAAGTGTTGCTTACCCATGTGTTGCCATAACCAAAAGGTGCTATCGGAATATCATCCTGGCACCAGAAATTCTCGGGAAGAAGAATAAGCTTTTCCTGAAGAACATGTGCCAAATCCCATGCGTACGGATAATTTGTTCCTTTCTTCTTGATATTCTTCACCACAATGGTCATATAACCGCCAGGCTTCATTAGAGATGCGATATTCAGGTAAATTTCTTTTAGAGAGTTGATAAAAGCCCAATAATTCTCAATGTTGCCAAGATCGTCCGGGGCATCAGAATAGTTGGTCATCAGGCCTTTCTCAATTCGTTTTGCCTGATTTTCGGCACCTTTCATATTCAGCATGTTCCAATATGGTGGAGAAGTCACCATATAATCAATAGGAGGAAAGTCTTTTTGGGTGATAAGACGTGCATCCTTATTTAAAATCAAGAAAGAATTCTTTTTGTCAGACTGACCATTGTTAATGAAATCGTTGCAACGGCCATTGGCAATGTCGGCAAAAAAATCACTCAGCTCGGCACCATAGCCGTTTCTTCCTATCTGCAAGGCTCCCAACTCCGTGCTGCCCGTTCCCGACATAGGATCAAACACATTGTCACCTTCTTTGGTGAATGTTCTGATATACATCTTGACTAAATCTTCGGGATACTTTGCAGGATGCAGAATCTCTTTCTTGTTGCGTGGCTGCGGTTTTAATATGAACCACCCGGGGATCTCCGAATAAACCGGATGCTTTATCTGTGTGTTATGAGAAGTCAAAAAATGATATTTCTCGCCGTTTCGTTTGCCTTTCGAAAACTCATCTTTTCTGAAATACAAGCAATAGATGAAGCTGTTCGATGGTGTAAAGTACTCATTGTTGTTAACTGGTGCCGTTTGACCGTCATAACAGGCTATTTTATCATCTTTCAGACTATAAATCTGGCTTACATATTCTGCCATATCCCAGGCATAGGCATAATAATGCGGCCCATTCTGGATATTTGGCATGAAAATGGCTATAAATCTGCGATTTAATACACGATTGAAATTATTTTCGAGCAGAGAAAGAATCTTATCGCGAAGTTCGGAATACTCGGCCAATGATGTTGATAAAGAGATTTGACCGCGCAGATCAATCATAACAAATTGTGCATCAGTGTCCAGGTTTTCCAGTGCGATGCTCGACAGGCTGTTTTCTTTGGCTATTTTTTCAAACAGATCGTAGCTTGGACCGTAGTAGGCAATTGGTTGATTTAATTCATCGGCCTTGGTGAAAAAACGGATGTTATCACGATATAAACGCTCATCATTATCAAACCTGAACCATGACTTCTGAAAAGGCAGCCACTCTTTTGATGTGATGAGATTAAATTTATTTTTCATATTTTTACGTATCAGCGAGCAAATATAGACAAAATGGAAGAAGATGAAGTAATCATAGTGGATGGAATAAGTGATGCCGATTACGATTCCCTGATTATGGATTGCGTTAAATACGCCATCATTTCACTTCCATTTACCGTGAATAGGATGAATATCCAAAATGACAGAAGAGTATTGAATATTGCCAAAGGCAAGATTGCTGAAGCAATATTTAATTATTTCTGCCAGGGAAACGGCATCCATCCGGATTTTAAAGTTTGTGCCACGCCTTTTTGGGAAGTTGACAAACGTGATTTTGTGCTGAATGGAAACGAATGGGACATTAAGAACAATTTCTACTATTGCGTCGGGACCGAATATAAAGGCAAATACACGGATTTCCCCGCACTTATACCTAATCGTTTCGATGGTGATCAATGGTCCAAACGTGATAAAATCACAAATCCTAACTTGGAAGGAGTGGAGTTTCTGTTCACCTTTTTGAAAGCTGCTGATTTGGTGAATGGAAAACGAAAACAGGAATTCTTGGAAATCAACTTGTCAGACGAACAGATGAAATTCATCTCTGATCTATATATACGATACCAAGGGAAAACTCAGCAAGAAGCACCTTTTACTGAAGAAAAATTCTGGGCAAAATTTGAGTCGTTGGGAGACATGAATTTGTTCACACTCTATTCCCGTCCGAGTTTGGTCATAACGGCTTACGCTAATAAGAGTCATTGGGATAAGTTCAAGAACACAGGCCCTAACGTTAAATATAGGAATGATGACAGTCTGCATTGGTATAAGAAATCTGAAAAGGCATTATGTTTCCTGAATGGGACAATCTGGACAAAAATAACGAATTCAACTTGCCGGGTTTCCCAGCTGCCGTCGTTCTTGAGCCTATATCCGCAATTACAGAAGAATATTGTTTACGGGCATGTCAGGAGTTCAGCAACTCGATGAGCGTGCAAACAAAAAAGCCCGACTAACTTTCGTTAATCAGGCTTCTTGCGGTGCGGACGAGACTCGAACTCGCGACCCCCGGCGTGACAGGCCGATATTCTAACCGACTGAACTACCGCACCAATTTTAGAACGTTGCTTTTTCTCTCGAAAAGCGTTGCAAAAGTAGCGCCTTTTTTCATATTCGCAATAGCCCTTGCATCAAAAAACAAAAAATATTTTTGCGACACCTTTAACGCGTTATCACTCAGTTTTGTCGGCTACGGCAAATGCACGTTGCCACTCGCAAAAAAAGCCTTTGGCAGTTGGCTGTGTTCTGTAAAATTGTATTTTCACGGCATATTTAGGCAATGAATTGCCATATTGTTTATCACGTAAAATTCATATTTATGGAAAAGAGAATTGGTTTTGGCCCGCGTTTGGCCGCTTATGTTATCGACATTGTTTTTGTTTGGATTCTTGCGGGGTTAATCGGCCGTTTAGCTACAACATTTATGGCTGTTCAGGCTCAGGCTCAAATAGACGAACTGATGGCATCTAATTCGATGCTTGCGCAGATGTATTCTGCCGAAATGCTCAATTCGATTGTGTCAATAACTCGTATCTCGTTGATTGTCATCTATGCACGACTGCTTTATTTCTCGACAGAGATTTTCCTTGGCGCATCGGTGGGCAAGTTGCTTTTGGGGCTCAAAATTGCCAATGCCGATGGCAGCAACGCTTCAATTGGTGCACTAGTAGGACGTTATCTGTTGAAGCACGTGAAGAGAGTCAGCACTGTTTTTGCGTTCTTCGGTTTGACCGCGATGTTCAATTTCATTGGCGCGCTTTTCGGTTTTGTCATTTTCATCGGTTGCTTCTTTGCTGCCGGCGACCGCCATCAGGCTCTACACGATATGATTTGTAAGACGATTGTGGTGAAGAAAGGTGAGAATGGGGATTTATAGAATTCTTATGAATCCTGTTGAATTTTGTTTTTTGATTAATATATGAATCAAGAACTCTTTAAAACTGATGAGATTGCATCTACAATAACTCGAATTATTGATGAATCTCAACAATATTGCTTCATTGTAACGCCATATTATAATGGTTGGGACCAATTGAGCAAATCGTTGGCGAAGGCAGCGCAGCAACAGAAAAAGTTAGTTTTTTTTATTCGATATGAAGTTGAATATGTTGAAGGTGGAATCAATTTTAATCGCATTAAAGTGCTTATTGATTACGGTTTCGATGTCGTATATGTGAAAAATCTTCACGCTAAACTTTATATGAATGAGAAGGAGATTCTTGTTACATCATTGAATATGTACGATAAATCAGTACGAACTAATTTTGAGTTGGGTATTAATATAAGAGGGCGAAGCGAGTACTTTAAGAAAAACTTTATTGAAAATGAATTGCTTGGAGCGAAAGAGTACTATGGACAAAATGGACTAGAAGAATGCTATAAGATTGTTGAAGGACGCTATTTTGCGGAAAAAAGAGAAAAGGAAGAAGCACGGAAGAAGAAGGAAGAAGAAAGAATTCAGTTGGAAATAAAAAGAAAAGAAGAACGGGCACATTTGTTGTCGGAACGAAATCATAAACTAGAAAACAATGATAATAAGGGATTTTGTATTAGATGTGGAACCGTTATTCCGCTAGATTCTACAAGACCTTTTTGTTTGGATTGCTATAAAACGTGGGCTTCGTGGGGAAATTATGATTGGCAAGAAAAATACTGCCACGTATGTGGAAAAGAATTTAACAACATTTCAATGAGAAAACCATGTTGTAGCCAACATTTACGAAATCAGAATAAACCTGTGTCTGTTTGGTAAATATTTATAAATAAATTAGATCTAAATCTATTAAGATTGTATTACTTCATTGATGAAGAAATAT
Source organism: Salinivirgaceae bacterium (assembly GCA_017557605.1). Lineage (GTDB taxonomy): Bacteria > Bacteroidota > Bacteroidia > Bacteroidales > SZUA-534 > RUG13583. Next base: position 4,469 of record JAFYYJ010000047.1, on the reverse strand, counting down.
AAAAAATCCCTCAACGAGGGATTTTTTGTTAGCAATAATCGTTACTAGCCTATAACTATAATTCTGTGTAAATCAGTGTCATCTTGTGTTCCCGACAAAGTCGGGACTGTGCGAAATCTTCGCCCAAAAATCAACTGATAATCGTCCCCACAATGTTGCGGCGCCCGCCGTAGTTGCGGAATTCGCAGAGATAGATGCCCTGCCAGGTGCCCAGATTCAATTGGTGGTTGGTGATTGGAATGGTCACCGACGGCCCAATCATCGACGCCTTGATGTGAGCAGGCATATCGTCGGCGCCTTCGGTGTCGTGGGTGTAGTTGGGGTCGCGCTCGGGAATAAGTTTGTCAAAAACATACTCAAAATCATTGCGGACGGCAGGGTCGGCGTTCTCGTTGAGCGAAAGCGCCGCCGATGTGTGCTGAATGAGCAGGTGCAGCAGACCCTGTTCAGGCAGTTCGGGCAGGCTCTTGATGATGGTGCCCGTTATCAGATGATAGCCACGTTTGTAGTTTGGCAGTGTGATTTGAAATTGCGATACCATAGTTGATTCTCTTTTAGTTACAAATAATTGTTTTCTCAATAACTCGTTTCTAAATATAACACGAAGTTGATTATAAAACCGAAGCCGCTAAAAATTTTTTTTGAGTTGCGGGTAATCTTCCGCCAATAATAATCCCGACAAGGTTAACGTTTGTGTTTTCTGTATGAGTTTAAAGTTTGCGTTGGTGTTTTTATATTTTTGCAGCAAAATCGCCTTTGTGAGAAATTTTTTAGTCGCATTATTGATATTGGCGGCAGGCGCGGTTTCGGCGCAGACCTGCATTTTCGGACGCGTCACCAACCAGTCGGGCGAGCCGCTCGAGTTTGTCAACGTGGTGCTAAAAGATAATGAACGTGGTACGGTTACCGCACAGGATGGTACTTACAAACTCAACATCGCTTCAGGCAAATCGGTCTACGTATCGTTCTCGATGATTGGCTACCAGACGCAATGGGAACAGGTTATGCTTGCCGACGGGCAGCAGCGGCGGCTCGATGTGGCGCTCACTTCAACATCGCAGGAACTTGAGCAGGTTACGGTTGAAGACGTGCAGGTGCGCAAGAGCACGCTTACGCGACTTAATCCGAAGGTGATGGGCGTGCTGCCCGACGCTTCGGGAAGCATCGAGAGTCTGATTAAGACGATGCCAGGCGTGGCGGCCAACAACGAGTTGAGTTCGCAGTACTCGGTGCGCGGCGGCAGTTTCGACGAGAACCTTGTGTATGTCAATGGGATAGAAGTCTATCGGCCGTTCCTTGTCCGCTCGGGTGAGCAGGAAGGTTTGAGTTTCGTCAACAGCGATATGGTGTCGTCGCTGCTCTTTTCAGCAGGCGGTTTCGACGCCAAATACGGAGACAAGATGTCGTCAGTTCTCGACATTAAATATAAGCGTCCAGCGGGGTGGGGCGGAACGGCTTCGGGCAGTCTTTTCGGCGGCTCGGTGATGCTTCACGGCGACAGTTTCAACCACCGTTTCCACCACATTTCGGGCATCCGCTACAAGCGCAACAAATATCTGCTCAACTCGCTCGAAACATCGGGCGACTACGATCCGCGATTCGTTGATTTTCAGACATATCTGTCGTTCGATCTGACCGACCGCATTGAGTTGGGATTTTTGGGCAACTGCTCGAGCAACGTCTATAATTTTCTGCCGCGCAACCGCCGCACAAAATTCGGCCTTTTCAACCAACCAATGGAATTGCGGATGTTTTTCGAAGGTGCTGAAAAAGACGCATTTAACACCTATACAGGCGCCCTTTCTGCCGATTTCAAAGTCAACGACGGCTTCAGCCTGAAACTCACGGCGTCGGCATTCACCACCCACGAGAGCGAAACCTATGACATTTTGAGCGAATACTTTATAAATGAGATAGATAACGCCGTGGGCGCAAGTTCCTACGGCGACAGCGTGAGCACCGTGGGCATTGGCGCGTTCCGCAATCACGGGCGCAACTATCTCGATGCCAAAGTGTTAAGCGTTGAGCACAAAGGCTTGTTCAGCAGCGGCAACCACTTCCTGAACTGGGGCTTGTCGGTTCAGCGTCAGCAGATTGACGACAACCTTTCGGAATGGACAATGATTGATTCGGCAGGCTACTCAATGCCGCACCGTCCCGACAAGGTGAATATGAGTTACAGTCTGCGCGCCAATAACAGCGTCAAATCCAATAGGTTGCAGGCTTATGTGCAGGATGTTTATCAGTTTATGCTCGACTCGTCGGAAATGCACCTGACCGTGGGGCTGCGCGCCAACTATTGGACTTTCAACGACGAACTGCTCGTTTCGCCCCGCGTGAGTCTGTCGTACAAACCCAATTGGCAGCGCGACATTGTGTTCAAACTTTCGGGCGGATATTACTATCAGTCACCATTTTACAAAGAGATGCGAATGACCGACGGCCGCATCAACAACGATATCAAGGCGCAGGAATCGTTGCACTTTGTGGCAGGCGCCGATTGGAATTTCACTGCTTGGAACCGTCCGTTCAAATTTATTACCGAACTGTATTACAAGAAGTTGACCGACCTAATCTCGTATCAGATTGACAATCTGCGCACCATCTATTCGGGCCGCAACGATGCCGACGGTTACGCGATGGGGCTCGATATGAAAATCAACGGCGAGTTTGTGAAGGGCGTCGATTCGTGGTTCAGCCTGTCGCTGATGCAGACCGAAGAAGACATTCGCAACGACGTGTGGGTTAAAACCGACGCCGACGGCAACGAGTACACAACCCACCCTGGCTACATTCCGCGCCCTACCGACCAACGCCTGAATATCAGTATGTTCTTTCAGGATTATTTCCCCGGTAATCCCGACTACAAGGTGCACCTGCAAATCAATTATGGTTCGCGTCTGCCGTTCGGTCCACCGCAGTCACCGCGCTATATGGCCACAGGCCGAATGTCATCGTATCAGCGTGTCGATTTGGGCTTCTCGAAAAGTTTGAAAAACAGTCAAAAGACCTACTCAAAGAGCAATCCGTTCTATTACGTGAAGGAAGCGTGGATTTGCGCCGAAGTGCTCAACGTCATCGACCGTCGCAATGTGGCATCGTTTGAGTGGGTTACCGATTTCGCCAATCGCCAGTATGCCGTCGAGAACTCGCTCACTGGCCGTCGGTTCAATGTGAAGTTGAACGTGAATTTCTAATTTTCCCATTACTAATTTCCACCCCCTTTTAGTAAGTATAAATACCCGTTTTTCTTCTCAACCTATTAAAACGGTGGGTTTATAAAGCGCAATTGCATACATTTGCCGCCGATTCACCTATCAAAATAATAGGTAAAAGCAAGGCAAAAATGAGTAACTTACGGATTATCAAGGACAGAACAGCGAGTGGCGCTATGCGGACGGTCACCATTGTGGCGCTAGCGTTTGTGCTGGTGATGGGTTGGGGACTGTATCGGAAATCGGCGCCCATTTTGAGCGAAATCCCGCTGTGGGACTTGCTTACCGACTCAACGTGGCAGCCGTTCAAGAACAAATTCGGGTTCTTCCCGTTTGTGATGGGAACCATTTGGGTGACGGTGATTGCCGTAATCATTGCGTTGCCGCTGTCGCTCTTCACGGCCGTTTTCCTGACCGAATATTCGCGCCGCTTTGTGCGCAAAATCGTCTATCCCGCACTCGACATTCTGGCTTCGCTGCCGTCGGTTATCTACGGCGTATGGGGCACTCTGGTGGTGGTGCCGTGGATTTCGGACAAGTTGGCGCCGTATTTCGTCAGTTTCTCGACGGGATACACTACGCTGGCTGCGGGTATCGTGTTGAGTATTATGATTTTACCACTGCTTGTAAGCCTGTTTGTTGAACTCTTTACGAGCGTTAGCAACGAACTGCGCGACTCGTCTTACGCATTGGGCGCAACCCGCTGGCAGACAGCGCAAAGCGTGGTCTTGCGCAAATCGCTGCCTGGTGTTTTCGCGTCGGTAGTGCTGGCCATTTCAAGGGCGCTGGGCGAGACCATTGCCGTGCTGATGGTCTGCGGAAATTTGCCAGCCGTGCCGCACTCGGTCTTCGATTCGTGCTACCCGATTCCCGCGCTCATTGCCAACAACTACGGCGAGATGCTGTCGCTGCCGATGTACGAGTCGGCGCTGATGTTCGCCGCGTTGCTGCTCTTTGTGGTGGTGCTGGTGTTCAACCTTGCTTCAAGGCTGGTTTTGAGAAAGATAGAACAGAAATAATAGGCAATTAACAATGAAAAATTAAAAATGACTCGGTTCAACTTTTAACTAAACCTTCTAAACTCTAAACTCTAAACGTTAAACTCTAAACTTTTAAATGAATAAACTTGTTGTAAAAGAACGATTTGCGCGTCTGCTGATGTATCTCTCAATAACTGTTGTGCTGATACTGGTTGCGAGCATTATCTGGACGGTTTTCAAGCGCGGCTTCCGTAGCCTGTCGTGGGAAATGGTG
>JAFYYJ010000046.1 GCA_017557605.1 Salinivirgaceae bacterium | reverse complement strand
TGTATCCTTTCTTGGTGCCCATCCAGTCGATGAATTTGCCCGCAAACAGCGATATGAACGCATAGAAAATTGAGAATGTGGCGGTTATGTTGCCATAATCGTTGTCGTTCCAATGGAAATCGAGAGCGATAAAATCCTTCCACGTGAGTGAAAGTACTTGACGGTCGAGGTAGTTGACCGTGGTTGCCAAAAACAGCAGGCCGCATATCGCCCACCTGAAATTGGTCATTTTCTGATTTGTGGTCATAATTAAAGTTTAGTGTTTAGTAGTGAATTATTGTTTTTTGTTGCATTCGTGTTCGTTTACGGATTGCGAAAGTACGACAAATTTCGGTTTGTGCAACTTTTTATGCAATCGGTTTCATTATTTGTATTTCGAGGAATGTTGCACCAAAACAAATTATTTCTACTTTTGCCGCGGGTAAGTCTTATACGACCAGCTCCTGCTGAACTCCCCCAGGTCTGGAAGGAAGCAAGGGTAGGTGGTTGTAGCGGTGCGATATAAGTTGCTTACCCTTTTTTTATGCGCGAATGAATAGTAAATCGTACACGCTCGACGGCATTGGGGAAGTCGTTGTCAGAAAACATCATCAAGCAAGGCGAATCACAATCAAACTCCGTCCGGGGCAGCCGCCGCGTGTGGTTATTCCGCAGCTGATGGCTTTCGACCGTGGTTTTCAGTTCGCTGTTGAGAAGCGCGACTGGATTGCCGAGCATCTTCAGATTATTGACAACACCGCCAACCGATTGGTTTACAACGAAGAGCGGCCATTCAGTTCGCGATTGCACACTGTGCGCTTTGTGCGATGCAACATCCGTTGTGTTCAAGCAGTGAAGGCCGATGGCGGCTACGAGATGCGATTCCCCGCCGAAACTGACTTCGGCAGCAGCCGGGTTCAACGGCAGATAGAGATGTTTCTGACAGAAATGCTGCGCCACGAAGCAAAACACTATCTGCCCGACAGAGTGGCAAAATTGGCAGCCGCCCACGGATTCGGCTATAACCAGCTGACTGTCAAGAATGTGCATACGCGATGGGGAAGCTGTTCGGCGCAGAACAATATCAACCTCAACATCCATTTGATGCGGTTGCCTGAATATTTGTCGGATTTTGTGATTTTGCACGAACTTTGCCACACCGTTCACAAGAATCACGGACCGAAGTTCCACCAACTGCTCGACACGCTTGTTGGCGGACACGAGAAACAACTTGATAAAGAATTGAATAAGTATAAAATACAGATTTGATGAAGAAGATTGCTGAAAGATTTATCCGTTACGCACGCATCGACACCCAGTCGGACGAACGCTCGACAACGTGCCCGAGTACTGCCAAACAGTTCAATCTGATAAAATCGCTGGCAAGCGAACTTAGCGATATGGGACTCACCAAAATAGATATTGACGGGAACGGTTACCTGTTTGCCACCATTCCGTCGAACGTGCCGTACGAAGTGCCCGCTATCGGATTCATCGCTCACATTGATGTCAGTCCCGACGCCCCTTCGGAAAATGTTAAACCGCAGATTGTCAGCAACTACGATGGTGGCGACATTGTGCTCAACGCCGAAAAAAACATTGTGCTCTCGCCATCCAATTTTCCCGAGCTGCTCAACTACAAGGGGCAGGACATCATCACCACTGACGGCACAACGCTTTTGGGCACTGACGACAAAGCCGGTGTTGCGGCAATTATGCAAATGGTTGAGTATGTTCAGAATAACCCCGAATTCAAACACGGAGCAATAAAAATAGCCTTCACTCCCGACGAAGAAATCGGACGCGGCGCCAACCTGTTCGATGTGAAACGTTTTGGTGCAGATTTTGCCTACACTGTCGATGGTGGCGGCGTTGGTGAGATTGAATATGAGAATTTTAACGCGGCCCACGCAAAAATAACCGTCACCGGACGGGCAGTGCATCCGGGCAGCGCCAAAGACAAAATGGTGAACGCTACTCTGCTCATCAGTCGCATAATCGGTTCTGTGCCAATCAAATCAACACCGCGCTACACCGACGGATACCAAGGTTTCTTCCACTTTTTCAAAGTTGAAGGCGACGTTGAGCAGGCCAGCGCCGAAGTCCTCATCCGTGACCACGACGCCAATCTGTTCGAGCAAAAGAAAAAATGGCTAACCGACTCTGCCGAAGCACTTTGCAAAGAGTATGGCGGCGACTTCATCAAAGTTGAAATGACCGACCAATACCGCAATATGCGCGAGATGATTGAGCCGCATATGCACATTGTCGACACTGCGGTTGAGGCTATGCGCCAAATCGGCATTGAGCCCAAAGTGCAGCCAATCCGCGGCGGTACCGACGGCGCAAGGCTCTCGTATATGGGCTTGCCAACGCCTAACCTGTTCGCCGGCGGGCACAATTTCCACAGCCGTTTCGAGTTTGTGCCAGTCGAAAGTTTGGAAAAGGCGTCGGAAACAATTGTGAAGATTCTGGAGTTGTACGCAGCCAAAGGGGCTGAGAAATAACGATTTATAAAAGAATGTTGCCGCCCTTACGGACGGCAACATCACTTTTAAAACATCTGTTTGAAGGTTCGGGCATCTTCGCCTTCATAGATAATCATCTCGGTGACAGGAATATAGCTGAGTTGCGAAAACTGAAACAGTTGGGCAGCAACAAACTCACCGTCGCGCGAGGCGCAGACCTCCAGCATATAGTTCCCGATGTCCACCTTTTTCGGGATGAAGCCGCTGACAGCCTTGGCCAACCCCTCACGAGGTGTCTCCATAATTGCTTTCATTCCACGTCCGTCTTCTGGCGAAAAATCAATTTCTTTCGCCTCTATTTCACTGTTTGTCGGCTTATATACAATAGTTTGGCGCAAGCCGAAAAACGATTTGCTGATGCCTATCCGGGCATCACGGCAGAAGCTTTCCCACATCTGTAAATTCTTTATGTTAGTCATCTTACTTTCTGTTAGTTAACAATAATTTGTTTTTTCTTGGTCGGGCATCAAATTGCGAATGCACACTCTCCCCTGCCCGTCCGAATCAATATGAGCATAAATGATTGATATGCAGCGACTAAAACGTTGCATTATCTAAAAATTGATGATAGGGAACAAATGTGCGTGCCGACCGCTAACAAAGAATCCGCCGCAGCGCGATGACATAGAAAAACCTCGGCGAGGCGGCATCGGCGCGAAGGCGGGCTGCGTTGCGACATACAATACGGCTAAATAGTTTTTGCCGTGTACTGATGTTGCCGCCGGATGCGAAATGCTTATCAGTTTTTCCGCCGTTCGATGTTTGTATTCTTTCCGGCTCTGAATCAAAAACTTGTAGCGGAACTTCAGAATCCAAAATAGCTTCATCCGGAATCTGGGATAAATCGTCAATAATGTTGTGGATGTCGTCGCTCGACTCGATGCGAGAGCATTCATTGCTTTCCGATAAGGCATAACATGCTACTGTCGAACTGAAATTCAATCCGAACAGAAAAATCAATATCTGTATGCCCATTTTACTCATCGAAAGCATTGTTGACAAACGCAAATAAAACAATTTAAAACGATTATGTATGTAATATTTCTCAAAAACGATTGTCATAAGTATGTGCATCTTTTTAAATTTGTTTTGTAATCAATAAACTACAAACCAATGAAACGCATTTTATTATTGACGGCCATTGCCGTTTCAGCGCTGTCGGCTTGCCAAAAAGCCGAAACTACTATAAGTTTTGACATTACCGACTTTCCTGAAGGAACGATTATCGAGATTGTCAAATGGGACGGAGATTCTGGTAACACTGTTTACAAGGACACGGCAACAAACGGAATTTTCTGTTATACATATACTTGTGATACGATTTTTGAAACAACGTCATACAGTATTTTTTTGCACAAGGGAAATCTTAACAACAGTCGACATATTTATGTTAAAGAAAAAAGCAACACTGAAATCAGTGGTTCAGGTTTCTATACTCAGAATTGGAGTATAGATAGTAAGAATCCGCGTCAGCAATTCGAAAACCAAAAAAACGATGTGACTAAGGATATAATTATTGAAATTGAGAAACTTTCAGCAGAAACTTATGACGAGGAAAAAACTAAAGAAGAACGCCTTGAAGTAGTGGAGAAATATAGAAAAGCACTCATAAAATATAAAGAGTCGCAAATGGTAGTTTTGGAAACGTTGCCGATTGACGAATACTGGCTTGAAGAATTTGCAAATGCCACAGGCGCTATCAATATCATAGATTCAGATTCAACAACTTACCCGAAACTTACCGAACTATACAACCGGCTTTCCGACGCCGACAAAGCCACGCCCATTGGCAAGCGCATAACATTGAGTCTGTTTGGCAAGACGTTAGGAGTTGGTGACAAAATCGTTGATTACGATTTGTACGATGCCGACGGTAATATTCACCATTTAGCTGAATATCAGGATAAATGGCTGTTACTCGATTTCGCTTCGTACCATTGCGGCCCGTGTCGGATGTTTGCGGCAACGGCAAAATACTATTATGAAAGAGGCGTTGGCAACAACTTCGAAATCATTACAATGACTGACGACACCAAAAGAGTATTCGATAATATGGTTGCCACAGAAAAATATGTCAGCCCGCTTTGGAACGACCACGACGGCAAAAATGGCATTTTCGCCTTATACAAAATTCCCGGTTACCCCACATTCTATTTGGTTTCGCCCGATGGCACAATCACTGACACTTGGTTGGGATTTGACCAGAAGCGCACTGCCGACATAATAATCGCCCACGCGCAACCCGAGCCAGAGTTCAAAACTGAAAACGGCGTGTCAACCGTCACAAATCCTACATTTTCAAGCAATAACGGTGTGTTTTTTGTTGATAAGGTTGAACTCTACAACGATTCAACCGTGCTAAACTGCACATACGCTGGTGCCGGCAGTTATTGCATTAGTTCGGACAGCTATTTGAGCGTTAATGGTAAGCGTGTCAGCACGATAACCAAATCCGATATTGAAATGGACAAATTTATACAGGTCCCTGTCGGCGAAGTCGGCCACTGCCATTTAACATTTGAGCCGCTGCCGCAAAATGCCACCGAGTTCGACTTTATTGAAAGTGACTGCCCGACGTGCTTCCGCGTTTTGGGAATAAAAATCAAATAATCACTCACTAATAAACTAACAAAACAATGAAACGTATCCTATTATTGACGGCCATTGCCGTTTCAGCGCTGACGGCTTGCCAAAAAGCCGAAACAACAATCACCTTCAATCTTACCGACCTTCCCGAAGGAATGATTTTTCAAATCATCAAATGGGATGGCGATGGAGGGAAAACAGTATTTACCGATACTATAAACGGCGGAACTTACAACTATACATACAAATGCGACACAATTGATGAAGACAATTCTTATTCTGTCAGCACAATTGTTGGCAATGCATCCTATGGCCACAGACGCATTTATGTAACAGATAACTACAGCGCAATTGTCACAGGTTCTGGTGTTTATAGCAATGGTTGGAATGTCGACTGCAAGAATCCGCGCCAACAATTCCAAAACAAAATGAATGATGCCACAAAGGATATTTATATTGAAATCACTAAGATGAACGTGGCACGGCGCGAACCGGGAATAACACAAGATGAACGCCGCAGACTTTCGGAAAAAATGGATTCGCTTAACAACAAATATTATGAAGCGCAAATTGCCACATTTGAATCAATGCCGGTTGATGAATTTTGGATTGATGAATTAGCAAAACTCACTAGCGTAATAAATTATGAAGGCACAGAGCATTTCACATACCCCAAATTGACCGAACTCTACAAAAGGCTGTCCGATGCCGACAAAGCCACGCCAATCGGCAAGCGCATAACTCTTGACCTATTCGGCAAAGCGCCGGCTGTGGGTGATAAAATCATCGATTATGATTTGTACGATGCCGATGGCAATGTCCACCATTTGTCAGAATTTCAAGGCAAATGGATGCTTTTGGACTTCAGTACTTACTACTGTGGCCCGTGCCGAATGTTTGCACCTGCAGCGAAATATTTCTACGAAAAGGGCATTAATAAAAATATTGAAATTGTGACAGTCACACTTGACACTAAACGGCAATTCGAAGAAATGGTCGCTACCGAAAAATACGTCAGTCCGCTCTGGAACGACCGCGATGGCAAAAACGGCATTTTTGCCTTGTACAAAATTTCGGCCTACCCGTCATTCTATGTCGTCAAACCCGATGGCACAATCGCCGACAAATGGATGGGACTTGATATGGGTAAGATTTTAAAAACAATAAAGGAAGCCGGATATTTCAATAACCCGCCCGAATATAATACTGCAAACGGCGTAACAACCATAACCAATCCTGCATTTTCGGATAATAATGGTGGTTTGCTTATCGACAAAGTGGCAATCTACCCCGATTCCGTTGTGATGGACTGCACTTACCCTTCGGCTGGCAATTTCTCAATAAGCTCATCCACGGGACTACACGTTAATGGTAAGAAAATTAGCAAGATAACCAATTCAAGCATTGGTCTCGACAGTTTTACGAGTAATCCCATTACTGAAGTCGGCCACTGCCACTTGACATTTGAACCGCTGCCCAAAAACGCAGCCGAGTTCGACTTTATTGAGGGCGACTGCAATGGATGCTTCCGTATTATGGGAGTCAAAGTTAAGGAGTAGGAATACCCTCATTTCCATATTTTTAAAAGAGAGCCGCAAGGCTCTTTTTTTTTGTGTCGAAGGTTTTGTGGGTTACTGGCAATAAAACGTCATTTTATGCGTTTTGCAAGATGTGTAATAAACTAATATTCACTTAAATAACCAACAAACCAATGAAACGCATTCTATTATTGACGGCCATTGCCGTTTCAGCGCTGACGGCTTGCCAAAAAGCCGAAACAACAATCACCTTCAACCTTACCGACCTTCCCGAAGGAACGATTATTGAGATTCTAAAATGGGAAGAAGATGAAGGTGAGACTGTTTTCGAAAAAGCCGAATCCAATGGAAATTTCT
>JAFYYJ010000045.1 GCA_017557605.1 Salinivirgaceae bacterium | reverse complement strand
GCGGGGCCAATCTTTATGGAAACCCTGCTGGTGATGACGCTTGGCGCGGTTGACACCATTATGCTTAGTCAGCATTCCGACAACAGCGTGGCCGCCGTTGGTATGGTCAATCAGCTGGTGAGTATGATTTTCCTTGTGTTCGAGGTGACGGCGCTGGGCACTTCTATCCTATGCTCGCAGTACATCGGCGCGAAACTATGGGACAAGGTTACGCAGACGGTCGGCGTGTCGCTTGTGCTGAACGCCACTTTCGGCGTGATTATCAGTTTGTTGATGTACTTCTTTGCCGAAAATATCCTGAATCTGATGGGACTTCGGCCCGAACTTATGCCCGACGGACTGTCGTATATGCGGATTGTGGGCTCGTTTGCTTTCGCGCAAGCAATATCGATGGCTGCATCGGCATCGCTGCGCAGCGCGAACAAGGCCGTCTATCCGATGATGGTGACGCTGGTGGTGAATATTTTCAACTTTCTGGGCAATTACACGCTCATTTTCGGCAAATTCGGTATGCCGGCCTTGGGTGTTGAAGGCGCCGCCATTTCGACGGCTGTGAGCCGCACAATTGCAATGTTTGCGCTGCTCTATTTCCTGCGAAAGAAGCACGTGCACCGCTTCCCGCGCGAGCTGTTCCGCCCCTTCCCATTTGTCGAACTCAAAAAGCTGCTGCACATCGGTATTCCGTCGGCTGGCGAACAGATGTCGTACAGCCTTTCGATGGTGGTTATCACCTATTTCATCAATATGATTAGCAACGAGGCTCTGGCCGCCCGCACCTACTGTATGAACATCATAATGTTCGTCTATCTGTTCTCGGTTTCGGTGGGCCAAAGCGGTGCAATCACCATCGGCCACCTTGTGGGCGACCGCAGGCCCCGCGCGGCGTTTGTGTTCGGCAAACTGGTGATGAAAATAGCCGTTATCACATCGATTGTGATGTCGCTGATTTTCGCGGTCAGCGGCAAGTTCATCTTCCATTTCCTGACTGACAATCAAGAGATTATTCGAATGGGTATTGTCATTCTCTGGATTGATGTGGTGCTGGAATTTGGCCGCGCTGTGAACGTGTTCGCCGTGAACGCCTTGCGCTCGGCTGGCGACATTTATTTCCCTGTGCTGCTTGGCATTGGCGTTATGTGGACGGTTTCTGTCGGCTTGAGCTACCTGTTCGGCATCGGCTTTGGCTGGGGCCTGATTGGTATGTGGGTTGCTTTCGTACTCGACGAGAATATTCGCGCCACGGTGTTCATCAAGCGCTGGTGGGGAATGAAATGGACGACGAAGAGTTTTGTTAAATGACGATAACGATGACTTTAACAATAACTCCTAACTTTTTTCATCCCCAAAAATCACTATCGGCATAGCCAAAAATCATCATTTGTTGTAATGCTTTAGCGGGTTACAATAGTTGCAAATACTATACATTTGCCGTGAAAAACAACGAAGATGTCAGAAGATAAATACACAACAAGCCGTTTATCGGAACTTGCTAACAATCAAGAAGCTACAATAGTCAAAGTGCTTGGCCACGGCGCTTTCCGCAAGCGCATAACCGAAATGGGGTTCGTTGCCGGCACAAACATCAAGGTTATAAAACAGGCTCCGCTAAAAGGGCCTATCGAGTACGAACTGCTTGGCTACCATGTGTCGCTGCGGCATAGCGAGGCCGAGCTTATCGAGGTTGTGACAGACACCAACGCTCACATCAATGCCGGCGATACATTCAGCCGTGAGGAGCTTACAACCGAGCCTTTCAGCGAGTTAGTGAAGCGCGCAAGCAAAACGATAAACGTGGCGCTGGTGGGCAACCCCAACTGCGGCAAGACATCGCTGTTCAACCACGCCACTGGCCGCCACGAGAAGGTTGGCAACTACAGCGGCGTTACCGTTGACGCAAAAATGGCGACTGTTGAACACAACGGCTACACCATAAACATAACCGACCTGCCCGGAACTTACTCAATATCAGAATATACGCCTGAGGAACTGTATGTCCGTCAGCATATCTTCGAGAAAAACCCCGACATCATTCTTAATGTTATTGACGCCTCGAACCTTGAGCGCAACCTCTACCTGACAACGCAGCTTATCCCAATGAATATCAGGATGATAGTTGCGCTAAACATGTTCGACGAGCTGGAGAAGAAAGGCGATAAGTTCGACTACAAAATGCTAGGCGGAATGCTTGGAATGCCCTTCATTCCCACCAACGGCCGCAACGGAGCCGGCCTGAACGAAGTGCTCGACAAGATTATCGAGGTTTATGAGGGCCGCGACCCGAAGGTACACCAGATTCAGGTGAACTACGGAAAAAACATTGAGGAGGCTGTGGCGGCCATTCGCAGCGAGATTGAGCACCACGAACTTCTGAACGAGAAGTATTTCCCACGTTTTGCGGCGCTGAAACTGATTGAGGGCGACAAGATTTTCATCAAGAACATCGCAGCTCACCCCGATGCCCAACATATTGTAAGTCAAGCCGATGAACAACGCGCACTGCTTGAGAAGGAATATGGCGACACTGCCGAGACAATACTTGCCGACGCACGTTACGGATTTATCCGAGGCGCACTGAAAGAGACGTTTGTACCTAACAGCAAGCCAGATTTCGGCAAAGGCTATAAGATAGATAAAGTGCTGACTAATAAATGGTTCGGACTGCCAATATTCATCATTTTCATGTGGCTGATGTTCCAGGCGACATTTACGCTCGGCCAGTATCCAATGGACTGGATTGAAGCCGGGGTTGAATGGTTAAGCGGCTGGTTGTCAGCATTGATTCCGGCAGGCTCGCTTCACGACCTTGTTATCGAGGGCATCATTGGCGGTGTTGGCGGAGTGATTGTTTTCCTGCCTAACATACTGATTCTCTTCCTGTTCATATCGTTTATGGAAGACAGCGGATATATGGCGCGCGCCGCCTTCATTATGGACGTGGCGATGCACAAAATCGGGCTTCACGGAAAGTCGTTCATTCCGCTGATAATGGGTTTCGGCTGCAACGTGCCAGCCATTATGTCAACCAGGACGCTTGAGAACCCAAAAGACCGTCTGCTGACAATGCTGATTGTGCCACTGATGTCGTGCAGTGCGCGGCTGCCGGTCTATGTTCTGCTCATTTCAGCCTTCTTCAACACTCATCAAGCACTGATAATGTTGATGATATACGTTATCGGCATTCTGCTGGCAACCATTATGGCATTCATTTTCAAGCACGCTTTCTTCAAGCACGACGACGCTCCGTTTGTTATGGAGCTGCCCCCCTATCGCATCCCGACACTGCGTAACACGCTGATACACATGTGGGATAAGACGGCGCAGTATCTGACAAAAATGGGCACTGTCATTCTGCTGGCATCGATAATAATCTGGGCACTTGGCCACTATCCGCAAAAGGTGCGCTACTCGGTTCCCTATCAGGATATTATCGCGCAAGTTGAATATAATGAGCATCTTAACGATGAACAGAAAGCCGCTACCATTAGCCAGCTTGAGTACGATATGAAGGCCGAGCATCTTGAAAAATCATATATCGGCCGCATCGGGCATCTTATTGAACCGGCAATCCGTCCTCTTGGCTTCGACTGGAAAATCGGTGTCTGCCTGCTAACCGGAATGGCCGCCAAAGAGATTGTTGTGAGCACAATGGGCGTTCTTTATCAATCTGATGATGAAGAAGATACATCAAACTTGCAAGCCAAACTGCAACAAGAGACATACAAACGTGGTCCGCACAAGGGCGAGAAAGTGTTCAGTCCGCTTGTGGCTCTCTGTATGATGATTTTTGTGCTGATTTATATGCCGTGTATTGCCGCCATAACCGCCGTGAAAAATGAAGGCGGCACCAAATGGGCCGTGTTTACGGCCTGCTACACAACAATTCTGGCGTGGATTGTAACGTTTGCTGTGTATCGCATTGGAACATTGTTCTTTTTATGAATCAAGATATTATAACATACGTAGTAATAGCCGCCGCTGTAAGTATCGCTTTATGGCGAATTGTACGTCGGATTCAGGGAAAGAACAAGTGCAACTGTTCAAATTGTGAAGGTTGTAACCATATCGACAACTGTAACTGCTGCGGAAACAAGGATAGTTAGAATATTCATAGCCAAAAGTTATATTTGCGTATAATTCTTTTGGCATGAATCGCATTTCATTTCTTATTATACTGATATTCAGCGTATTCATATCTAATTTGAACGCGCAGAATCTCGAATTCCGAAATGCTTTTATTGGCAACAAAACAGTCACGCGAGTTCAGGCACGGATTATCACGCGAACCAAATATTCGGAACTGGAGTATGTGCTATCAAAAGCCACTGAATACAATTCCGACAGCCATTCGGAGGTTAAAGAATTGAAAGACAGCTCGATTGTTATTCTTAAGACTGGTATGCAATGGATGCTGAACAAAAAGCCGCAAAAGCCCCTCTTCTACAGCATTAGAGTCTTGATTAACAGCCGGAACGATATGGTTGCCAATTATTACCAATTTGTTGTCTTTTGCAAATACTTCAAGAAGAATGGCGATTTGAATTACAATTCAATTGATTATATATCAATGGATAAGGATTTTATTTTGGACAATGGCGTAAGGTTTCCGATGAAATATGTAATCCGTTTTTCATCCGATGGAAAACCAATGGTTTACTAAGTCTCAGACAATCGGTTTTAAAGTGCTATTTTTAAACACATATTAATACCTTTGCCGCAAATGCTATTGAAATGACCAAGACCGCCGTTGTGATACTTAACTGGAACGGGCGAAAATTCCTTGAGGATTTTCTGCCTTCGGTTACCGTGCACTCAACAGCCGCCGGTACTGAAATATGGGTTGCCGACAACGGTTCAACCGATGACAGTGTCAGCTTTCTGAAACAGAATTATCCGCAGGTGCGCACACTCTTGTTCGACAAAAACTATGGATTTACAGGCGGTTACAACAAAGCCTTGCAACAGATTGAAGCCAAATATTTTGTCTTGCTAAACTCCGATGTGGAGGTTACGGCAAACTGGCTCGAGCCTATGGTCGATTTTATGGACTCGAATCCCGACGTGGCGGCTTGTATGCCAAAACTGCTTTCATATCACAACCGAACAAGTTTCGAATATGCTGGTGCCGCCGGCGGTTTCATAGACAAATATGGTTTCCCATTTTGCAGAGGTCGCATTATCGGCTTTGTTGAAAACGACAACGGCCAATACAACGACGTGCGAGACATTTTCTGGGCTACTGGCGCCTGTATGTTTGTGCGCAGTAGTGTTTACAACAGTTTGGGCGGCCTCGATTCCGATTTCTTCGCACATATGGAAGAAATAGACCTTTGCTGGCGGATGAAAAATCAAGGACACCGCATAGTTGTGATACCAAAATCGGTGGTGTATCACGTTGGCGGCGGCACCCTGCCAAACAACAATCCGCGCAAATTGTTCCTGAACTATCGCAACAATCTGTTTATGCTGTACAAGAACCTGCCTGCAAAAGCTTTTCACCGCACTCTGATAAAACGGATGCTTTTCGACGGATTATCGGTTGGTATGTATTTGATGCAGTTTAATTTCCGATTTGCTTGGGCCGTACCTCGCGCCCACTTCGATTTTTACAGAAACTTGAAAAATCTGCGCCAAAAACGAGAGAAACTTCAGCAAGTACGAACCGTAGAGTATCACAATGAGCGATACAAGCGCAGCATTGTTATTGATTATTATTTGCGTCGGAAAAAAGTGTTTTCAGATTTGATGAGAGAGTAATCTGTTCTCAAACTTACTTAATTGAAACTTTTAACTAACAATGAATAAGATAGATATAATGAACGAGCGGACCATTGGAACGCTTATGGATTTTATGGGGATTAGATTCACCGATTTTGGCGACGACTGGCTTGAAGCTACAATGCCGATAAACGAGCGGACCTGCACTCCCGCCAAGATAGGCCACGGAGGTGCGCTGATGGCTTTGGCCGAATCGGTTGGCAGTAGTCTGTCGTTTCTGAATATCGATATGGAAAAACAAGATGTGCGCGGTTTGGAGATAAAAGGCAACCACCTGAAAGCCGCAACAGGCATTGTTACAGCTAGGGCTACACTGCTCCACAAAGGTCGCACAACACATGTATGCGAGATAAAAATCCGTAACGAAAACGGCGACCTTGTAAACGTCAGCCAGATGACTAACATCGTGATAAACAGGGAGTAAAAGTTAAATATCTTTCATACTTTTAACGATTACTAAAATTGCGTATTATGAATAAAACTGTTTGTAGCATTGTTGTTTCGGTTTCCATTCCAAGCTATTACATTCATGCCGTTGAAACAACAAAGGCTTGTGAATTGCTTATATCTTTCTCCAAACTCAATAAAAGCTATGATTCAGACTTGCCATACGCCGTAGAATCTGACATTTTCTACTACTCGCCTGCTAAACAATATACGGTTTTCTATCAGTCGGACGGCAAATGGAAGCATATTTCATACAAGGCAGAATCTGAAAAGCAGAGACTTACACATATCAGCATAACTGATACAGCTATAAATCCGCGTACAATTGTTATCAGCGATATGATTTTGCCGGAATAAACAAGCAATAGAGTATGTTACAAAATATCATTGTTAAAATACGGAATCTAGATTACAAATCTTTGATACTGTTGTGGTTAAAAGACATTCGCTTTTGGATTGTTTTTTTTGCCCTGCTCAGAATATACGGCATAACCAACCCTCCATTAGAAGTTTCTCACGCTTGGCGA
Source organism: Salinivirgaceae bacterium (assembly GCA_017557605.1). Taxonomy (GTDB): domain Bacteria; phylum Bacteroidota; class Bacteroidia; order Bacteroidales; family SZUA-534; genus RUG13583. Next base: position 18,302 of record JAFYYJ010000045.1, on the reverse strand, counting down.
CAGACAACAGTGGCAATGGCCGCTCGAAATTTCTATGAGATTGACCCGAATATTCTTTACCCGAGAATTGACATAAGCGAAGACCTGACAGGCATCACAGGTATGGAATTCCCGTTGTTGAACTACCTGATTTACCTAATGTCGCTTGTATTTGGATATGCACATTGGTATGGCCGGCTTATCAATTTGATTGTCACAAGTATAGGCTGCTGGTTTGGCTACAAATTGTTGCGGAAATACTTTGCGGAGCGTATGTCGTTCCTTTCGATTTTTGTACTGATTGTTTCTCTATGGTTTCCCTTTGCCCGCAAAATAATGCCAGACACATTTGCTATGTCGCTTGTGATTATGGGCATCTACTTCGGCACAAACTATTTAGAGCAAAATAATCGACAATTTGTCAATCTATTGGCATATACATTGCTAACCTTAGCCGGTCTGCTGTCGAAACTGCCTTCGGGATTCATTCTTGCAGTGTTTGCCATACCGATTTTCAACAAACAAATCCCACTGAAGCGCAAAATAGTTTTCTGTTCAGTGTCAATAATGCTATGTGTGCCAGTTGCATGGTGGTATTTCTATTGGGTGCCCTACCTTGTCAATGAGTTTGGATTGTGGCATTTTTTTATGGGGAAAGACATTGCGGAAGGAGCACGTGAGATTGCCGAACACTTTGGCCAGACACTCAAGCATTTCTACGACTATGCGCTAAAATTTTCAGGCTTTTTCGTGTTTTTGGGAGGTTTGATTCTAAGCATAATACGCAAAGAACGGCTTTTGCTCGCTATTTTCGGACTGACGTTTGCAACTTTTTGGGTAGTAATCCTTAAATCGGGTTGGACATTCGCTCATCACAATTACTATGTTATTCCATTTGTTCCTATTATGGCATTGTTTGCGGGATACGCTTTGGCTTCTATAGAAAAACACAAGCTTAGGCTGTTGCTACTGATAGGCATAACTTTCGAAAATATACTTAACAGCCATACCGACTTCATAATTAAAGATGTAAGAAAACCAATAGCACAATTGGAAAGTGTCTTGGATGGTTTCTCCTCACCTTCTGACCGTATTGTCATTAACAGTGATTATAATCCCACCCCAATGTATTTCGCCCACCGAAAAGGCTGGGTGGCCACAAACGAACAGTTGTCGAATCCAAAATATCTTATAGAATTACAACAGCGTGGCTGTAAATATGTTGTTATTCTGAAACGTGCTTTTGGTGAAAATATAGAACTCAATTTGAAAGTTGTTTTTGAAAGCATTGATTACACTATATATGAATTGTAAAATGATTTTGCACAAAACACAATGGAAAGAAAGGAATTATCAAAAGATGATAGTCTGATTCTTAAAGGATTGGCAATATTGGCAATAATGTTACACAATCTTTTTCGCTGGATTGAACCTTATACCGGAGAGAATGAATTCGGTTTTTCGCACGACTTTGTATATCGTTTTGGCGAATTGCTAGCCAGTCAGCCGCAAGAATTTATCAACATCATTTTCAGCTATTTGGGACATTTTGGCGTTCAAGTGTTTATTCTTTTAAGTGGCTACGGACTAACAAAATCAATGCTTGCCAAACCTACAAGTTGGACAGTTTTTATGGGCAACAGACTGAAAAAAATATATCCGCTATTACTGATTGCAATTGCATGTTATGTGCTTTTTTCGTGGGCTGTTGACAATTATCTGCCAACGGGCAACGATAAGTCCTCGATAGTTTATAAGTTGCTGTTTATCCATACGATGATGCCCTACGAAGGAACCAGCATATGTGGTCCGTGGTGGTTCTTTGGTTTGATAATGCAACTCTATATCCTATTCCCTATTTTGCTGAATTTGAGCCAAAAATATGGTCCAAAAATATTGATTCTTACAACTATTGCTTCATATGTGTGGTTTCTGACGGCATTCTTATGCTATGACCATTATTCGTTGCTTGCTGTGTGGAATGCCCCCGGGCACCTGTCCGAATTTTGTTTTGGAATATGGCTTGCCTTACGTGGTAATGTGGTTCTGAGCCGATGGTGGTTGCTTCCGGCATTTGTGGTGTTTGCTCTCGGAAACTTTTTTGCCCCCCTCTATCCTTTTACTTTTTTGGCGGCAACAATCATTATTTTGATATGTTATAATACTGTAAGTCAATTTTTTATTCGACATGATTTTTTAAAGAATCCGTTGTTGTTTTTTGGTTCCATTTCGATGTATCTGTTTGCCATTCATGGATTTATGCGTAAACACTTTGCTGATTTTGCCGTCAGTCACGGCAATGCGGCAATAACACTGCTTACTGTTTTGGTTTTTATAGTTGCTGTGGTTGCTGTTTCGCTAATTATCAGGCCATTATATAAACTAATTATTCAATCGCTTGACAGAATCCGAATCAACATTAAGCCGAAAACTGACAAAGCCTTTAAAACAGCAACTTTATCGTTCATTGCCGTTATAGCTCTCTATTTTATCGCGTCGCCTCTTCAGAACTATCACGACATTGAACTGAATCAGAATCAAACGACAAAGAAATGTCGGTTCACAACAGATAATAATATTGAGCCTGACACACAATTCTCCGACATTCTGCGCATTAAACTTGGGCTATGCGGAATGGTTAAAATGGAGTTTGATGCTGAATTTGACACACATGAGTGTGAAGAGGGGCATATTCCTATGTTGATTACTGATATAAACCATATTTATTGGGGAGCGTTCAATCTGCCTAAAACCGACGGATTTCAGAAAGTCCACTTCGAAAGAACCATTTATAGCGGATTCTTTGATTGGATTAGAAATAAGAAATTCAATATATATGTATGGAACAACGATGGCGCATTGATGAAGTTCCGTAATGCCGAAGTAAAAATATCGTGCCAAAAATGGGGACGCAAGTCTCTAGATAAGCACACAAATTAAGTTGCAAACAAATGATAGAGTCTTTGTTAAATAAAGCTATTTTGCTTAAATTCATTAAGTTCGGAGTTGTTGGTTTTTCCGGAATGATTGTCGATTTTGGTGTAACATTCATATGTAAGGAGAAACTGAAAATTCAGAAATACGTGTCTAATGCGCTTGGATTTACCATTGCCGCAACAACCAACTGGCTGCTCAACCGCATTTGGACGTTTTCGAGCAACAATCCGCAGATTCTAGGCGAATATGCGCGATTTTTTGGTGTGTCGTTAATCGGACTTGGTATCAACACTCTGATACTGTGGCTGTTGACAGATAAGATAAAGTGGAATTTCTACATATCTAAAGTTGGGGCTATTGGGATAACAACCATTTGGAACTTTTTGGCTAACAACTACTTTACTTTTGCATAAAAATGAAATATAAATCACAGTCATACAGCAATATATGTGCAACCGCATTGTGCTTTATAGGTGCGATGCTTTTAATCAAACTGATTGATTTTAAATCGGTTGACATATTTCTCAAATCGCTGATTCATTGCTTGGTGACATCAGGATTTATGATTATAGCGATTGTCGCAATACACTTTCTTCTATGCTTATACTCCGAGAAATGCGCCAATTGGGTATCTTCTATCATATTGGCAATCATTGTGTTTAGTGAGGCAGGACTGACTATTTACACCAACCAAAGCGGACAACTCATGGGCAAAGAGTTGTTTATCAGGCCCGTATCGGAAATTATGCAGACAATATTGGCGACAACAAGTGTTTTCTTGCTGATACTTAGCATTGTAGCTGTAATTGGCGTTTTTTTGTTGCTGGCGCACTACGCAAGAAAAAAACTGCAAGCCAAATGGATTGTAGTTGCCATTACAGCAATAATGGCATTGTCAGTTCCGTCTATTTTCTTTATCGACAATATTTTAGATAAATCGGAAAACATTGAGGCTCGAAACCACGAGGCAAGCAAAGTGTGGTTTATGTTGATAACTAACTTAAATAGTGTCAAGGAGATAAACAGCACAAACGTTGATTACGACGAGCGGTTGATTGATGAGTTTTTATCGGACAATCCGAACTTTGAAGTTGCTGACAAGCACTACCCTCTCGAACGGATTGACAATACGCAAAATGTTTTAGGCCAATACTTTAACTCTACAGACAAGCCTGACATTGTAATAATTGTTGTAGAGTCGCTTGGCAACGAGATGATGGGGTCGAACGGCTTTTCGCCCTTCATTGATTCGCTTGCGCACAAAAGCCTTTTTTGGAAAAACTGCCTATCTACCACAACGCGAAGTTATGGTGCTGTACCGGCCATAACAGGTTCCGTTATCGGCCCAAAAGGTTTCCAATTCGGCGTTATGCCCGAACATAACTCACTATTGAAGATTCTGAAGTCGAACGGCTACAAGACCAACGCTTATTATGGTGGTGATTTCAGTTTCGACTGCATTTCGGAATATCTTATTGCGCAAGAAATTGACTATATGTCAGACTATTACAACGATTTCAGAAACGGAAGCGACCAAAGTTTGGGCAACTGGTGGGGCTATTTCGACCATATTATGTTCGACCGAAGTTTCGAGCGAATCAAAAACGACTCCTCTCCTATGGTTAACTTATTGATAACCATAACAAACCACGAGGCTTTGAACATAAAAGATGAAGCTAAAAAGAAGGCTTATGCAGAAAAGGCGGACCAGATAATCGCCCAAATGGAACCAGAAAGGGCTGCAAAATACGCTCAAAACAAAATGCGCTATTGCACAATGCTTTACACAGATGATTGTGTCCGTAATTTCATAAATAAATATCGTCAGCATCCGAATTTTGAGAATACTATTTTTGTGATAACCGGCGACCACTCTTCGGGATTGATTATCAACAATAAACTGTCGTATCACACGGTTCCACTCATTATTTGGTCACCATTGCTGAATAATACTAAAACCTTCGAGTCGGTTGTAACACACAACGACATAACACCTTCACTGACTGCACTTTTGCGCGACAAATATCATCTGAACACACCGAAATACGTTCATTGGATTGGCAATGGTCTTGACACTGCCAACCAAATGCACATCAATAAAAAAATGGTTCATGTGAACTATAACCGCGAGATGCGCGAAATTATATATGGCAAATATCTGTATTGGACTGCAAATCAATGGGAAGCTGAACAAGCAACAGAGATAGACAATAATCTCAATTTGAATATTGTAAATGATGACTCGCTTAAAGCAAGCTTGAACAATAAATTGGAACTCTACAAGTATATCTGTCGCTACACTTACTATAATAATCGGCTGACACAACATCCTGTCCTTAAAGATTCCAGTCTTCGTATCTTAAAGACAATCAACAAAAAAAACGAACTGACTTGCACCACTCCCAACAAGGAACCAGAGAAAGCGGGATTTAAAAAGTTCAATATGTTCAACAATATTGAAATAGGCAAAAACATTGAAAAAATTAAGGTTACGCTCAATGCCAACGTGTTCATCAACGACTCGCTTTGGCAGGACCAATATATGGACCTTGTGTTTGAATGTATTGATTCAAAGACAAATACGAAGACCGAATATGTTGACAAGATTACCAAATTCATCAAATCGGACATAATCCGTAAAGACCGATGGTATGATTTATCGGTGTCGAAGGAATTTGTTGTCAATAAAGACAATGTTCATTCTATAAGAATCTATTTGTCTTCAGTAAGATACGATGACCAATGGGTTGCAAACAGTACCTTGACAATTGGTGAGCGGACGGCAAAGATTGAAGTTAAATAAAGCCGATATTGCCGTCCGCTAAAATTTCAGATGTTTCAGCTTAACAGTTCCCAAATCGCCTTTGGCCTTATACTGATTGAACAAAGCTGGATTGAAAAACAATGTTAGGCTATCGCCCTCAAGAAACCGGTGATAGTCAATCTTTTGATATTCAAGGTATCTGTCAGGAAAACTCTCCGGGTTCCACTTGATATTGTCGGCCGAATCAGCAAAAGTGTATTTGATGTTGTTGCGGTTAAATTTTATTGTCTGCATAAAGGGTGCCGATACTTCGAAATGAACGCTGAAATCGTTGCTATACAGCACGAAACGGCCCTCAGCATCGGTGTAAGTGTTCATTCCAATCCAATCTTTCGTCCAGCCGCGAACCAATGCGTTGCCAACCGGATTATTATGATTATCAACCACTCGTCCTGACAAAGCTATATTGTTGTATCCCACCATATTATAGTAGTTTGGCGGCATATTCGCCAATTCTTTTGAAACAGGAGTGTTCATTAACGTAGCCACTTGATATGCTGCCGGTTTCATCACTTTCGACGGATTGATGAGTGCGGTGTATTGCCCCTCATAATTCACCTCTTTGGGATTATCCATATACTCCCACCAGCCAAAACCGGCCGCACCCATGCTTCGAGCTACAGCAAACACCTGAACCATAAACTGCCGCTGTTCGTCGTAGCTTATGCTGTCGTTGTCGGCAGGCAGCGAAACCTCGCCCACCATCCACGGTTTGGCGGTGCAGTTGGTGCTGTACCAGTACATCTCGCTGGCAACACGCAGCGGATTATATGTGTGCATCTCAACAAAATCGACTGGTAGCATAATTGGGTCCCACTCAAAAACCTCAATTGGCTCAGAGAAAGCAATGGTAAACAACTGATTTGGGGCATTTTCGCACATCATTCGCCGCCAAGAGCCGACAATGTTGTAAGCGTCAACTTTATCGCGGTCTTGCTGCTCGTCGAAGTACAAAGGCTCATTGAAAAAGTCATACGCCCAAATGGTTGGATTGTTTGCAAAATGTCGCAGCATTCCCGTTTCAAACGCAACCTTTGCACTATCTAAAGGAGGATAAAGCAACAGCATCACACGCAGATTTGATTGCGCGGCGGTGTCAACCATATTGCTGATAGCTTGATAAATAGCCACAGTATCAGTCATTTTGTCCCATTTCAGACAGACACGCAGACTGTTGAATCCTATAGCGGAAATCTTCTTGAAATCGTCGGCCATACAATTATTCTGATAATGCCCTGACGGTGACACCCGAATAACGCTGTCGCTGTCATCAACATAGTTACGGTAATTGAGCATTAGCGGGAACCACTCATTGCCGTCGAGCATAAACTTGTTGTTTTCGATGTACACAAATCCTTCGCGCTTTGTCTCGCGTTTTCCAAAGCTTTCCAACGTGTTATTGCTATCGTTGCACGATATTAACATTGTTGTGGATAGTACAACACTGAATAATAAGGCTCTTTTCATTTTTATTAAAATATTGGCAAATATATTGATTCCATAAATTTGGATGCAACTTACTCTTCTCTGTACTCATTCGGTGTAAAGCCCGTTTGGTTCTTGAAGAATTTCGAGAAGAACGACTGGTTGGGAAAGTTCAGTTCATTGGCTATCTCTTTGACAGTCATATCGGAATATTTGAGCATCGACTTGGCCGACATAATTACAAAGCCGTCAATCCACTCTGGCGCCGAGCGGCCGCTCACATCCTTCACCACCTTCGACAAATATTTAGGCGTAACGCACAGTTTATCAGCATAAAAGCCAACCATTCGCTCGGCGTGGTGGTTGTCTTTCACAAGTTTCATAAAATCCTCGAACATTCGGCGGCTGCGCGAACTGTCGGTGCGAGTGTCAGGGTGCTCAACACGCAGATAATCGTCGACATAACTGGCAAACTGATAGAAAACCGACGATAATATGGCGCTGACACTCTCGCGCACATATTTGGCTGTGGTTCCAACCAAATGGTAGATAAGGTCGACATAGTCAGTAAGCACATGTATCTCGCTGTTGGCCACGCTGATACATGGATTTTGCAGAATGGTCATTGCTTCAGAGAAGAAACCGTTGAAATCGAAATTCGAGTTGGCCAGATAATCTACGGAAACGGCTATAAACGTGAAACTTGCGTTGCTCAACGCCTGTTCCAAATCGGGCGAGGTAATGCGAACAATGTTGCCTGGCGTTATAACCATTAGCATTCCGCTGCTCAACGTGTACTCGTTCATATTCAGCATACACGAGATGCTGCCGCTGCTGCAAAACACTGCCATATAGCAATTTATGCGCAACGGGTGGCCGAATGCGGGTATGCTGTTCGGGTTGCGTTGCCGCGACACGACAAAATCGTCGCCAATCGAAACGTTCTGCCCCGATGTTAACATTGCGTTTATGGCCGACGGTGTGATGAATGTCTCTTTTCCTTCCATACCTATTATTTAATGATTGATTAACTGATTGATTGAATGGTTGCTGGTTAGGCGGACGCGATGAATCGCGTCCCTACCAACACCCAACACCCAATACCTAAAACTAATATCCAATTACCTAATTTGCTATTTTTTCGACAAATAAAACATATTTTTAGTATTTTTTAGATAATTCAGGTCGATTTTTTCGACTTTTAGAACATTATTTGCTACAAATAAATATCGCGCAAGCGGAACACCCGATATACATTTGCAGCCGAAATAAGAAACGGATATGAAAATAAGAACAATTCTGACATTGATTGCGTTTGGCGGACTAGCGCAAACAGCTATGAGCCAAACAGTTCTGACGCTTCAAGAGTGCCGCGACAAGGCTCTTGAAAACAATCAGCAAGCAAAAATATCGCGCGAGAAGGTGAGCGCTGCCGAATACGACAAGAAAGCCGCCTTTGCCAATTATTTGCCAAAAATCTCTGCCACAGGCGCTTACATTCACAACAGCGAGAACATCTCGCTCATAAGCGACGACCAGTCGGCTGCGCTGACAAATTTGGGCGGGACGGCAGCCACATCGGTTGCCAACTACGTTCAAGGGCTGATGACCGACCCGACATTCCTGCAGATTCTGCAAAACAGCCAGGCATCACAATATTTAATGCAACGTCTCCAGCAAACCGACATCGCGACGGCGCTTAACGAGATTGGCACAAACCTCGCCAGCGAGTTCGAAATGGACATTGCCAACGTGTATGTGGGTGCTGTGACGGTTGAAGAGCCACTCTACGCTGGCGGCAAAATCCGCGCCTACAACAAGGTGACTGCATACGCCAAAGAGTTGGCCGAAGCGCAGTTGAGCGGCGAGGACCAAAAGGTGATGGTGAGCGTCGATGAGGCGTACTGGCAGATTGTGTCGATAGCCAACAAGTTGAAACTCACCGAAAAATACGTCGAACTGCTGCGGAAACTGAACGAGGATGTCGAGAAGATGCGCGGCGAGGGACTGGCCACCCAATCGGACCAATTCTCGGTGAAAGTGAAACTGAACGACGCCGAAATGAAGTTGCTGAAAGCGCGTAACGGCCTGGCACTCTCGAAGATGCTGCTCTGCCAACTTTGCGGAATGGACCTTCACGCCGACATAATGCTTGCCGACGAGGCCAACGAGAACCTGACCGTTCCTGCCGATACAGTTATTTACACACAAGAGGAAATCGACGAGAACCGCTACGAACTGAAAAGCCTGCGCCTGGCAAGCGAGATGTATAACCAAAAAGTGTCAATTGTCAGAGCCGATTACCTGCCAACTGTCGCATTGATGGGCAGTTACACGCTCACCAACCCGTCGGCGCAGAACGGTTTTCAGAACAAATTCGGCGATATGTTGAGCGTCGGCGTGGTGGCGCGGATACCGATTTTCCACTTCGGCGAGGGAATGAACAAGGTGAACAAAGCCAAAGCCGAAGCGCGAATCGCACAGTACCAATTGGACGAGGCCCGCAACAAGATAACGCTGCAAGTAACTCAATATGAGCAACGTATCAAAGAGGCTGACTCGCGGCTCGAACTGGCGTCGGGCAATATGGAAAATGCCGAAGAGAACCTGAGAATGGCCAACATCGGTTTCAAAGAAGGCTATCTGGCATCGACCAGTGTGCTCGAGGCTCAAACTGCCTGGCTGCAAGCCCATTCCGAAGAAATCGACGCTAAAATCGACAAGATTATGGCGATAGTTTATCTGCGGCAAGCGACGGGACAGCTTAAATAATTTAGAATGTAGAAGTTAGAATTCAGAATGAAGAATTTGGGAAATTCAATAAATCAGAAAATCAATTAATCAATAAATACTTAAAGATATGGAAATCAATAAACAAGAAAAAAACATCATCCTATCGCTGGTAGCCCTTGGCTCGGTCATTGCGATAGTGTGCGTTATCGGCATCGTCATCTTCCACCAGAAAGAGACTGAATTCATTCAGGGACAGGCCGAAGTGAACGAATACCGCGTGTCGAGCAAGGTGCCTGGGCGCATTCTGGAAATCCGCGTACGCGAAGGCCAACGTGTGAAGGCTGGCGATACTCTGGCTATCCTTGAGGCACCCGATATTGAGGCAAAACTTGCTCAGGCAAAGGCTGTTAAGACTGCCGCTTCGGCACAGAACGCCAAAGCGCAGAAGGGCGCACGCCAAGAGGAAATTCAAGGCGCTTACGAGTTGTGGCAGAAGGCCAAAGCAGGACTCGAGATTATGGAAAAATCGTATAAGCGTGTCGAAAATCTTTATAATGAAGGCGTTGTGAGCGAGCAGAAACGCGACGAGACCAAAGCGCAGTACGATGCAGCCGTGGCCACCGAGAAGGCCGCTCACGCGCAATACACAATGGCTCAAAACGGCGCCGAGAGCGAGACTAAGGCAATGGCCGCCGCGCAAGTGCGTCAGGCTGAGGGTGTTGTGGCTGAGGTAAACGCCTATATCGACGAGACAATCCTCACCGCCTCAATCGACGGCGAGGTGAGCGAGATTTTCCCAATGACGGGCGAACTCGTGGGCACAGGCGCACCCATTATGAACATTGCCGTTATCGATGACCTTTGGACAACATTCAACGTGCGCGAGGACCTTCTTCGCGACTTGAAGATGGACGCTGAAATCACAGGCTACGTTCCCGCACTCGACCGCAATATCAATCTGAAAATCAACTATATGAAAGATATCGGCTCGTACGCCACCTGGAAGGCCACCAAAGCCACAGGCCAGTACGACCTCAAGACGTTCGAGGTTCGCGCCGTGCCAACCGAAAAGGTTGAAGGCTTGCGCCCTGGAATGTCGGTGTTGATTGAAAAGTAAGTTGCAAGTGACAAGTTGCAAGTGATAAGTAATTAGTTAAAAAGGCATAAGGCACAAGGCATAAGGGAATTGATTTAAAAAAGGTTAAGAGGGTTTATTGACTCAACTTCCTAAACAGCGAAGCGCTAAACTTTAAACCCGTTAAACCCGTTAAACCTGTTAAACATTAAACTAAACACTTACAGTTAAAAAGGCATAAGGGAATAGTTCCAACACCTAAAACCCAATACCCGACACCAAAAAAGAAAGAAATGGGCTCAAAAAAGAGAATACGATTGCTGTTGTTGTTGCGACGCGAGATGCGGCGGCTGGCTTCGCGGCCGATATACTGGATGAGTATGGTCGGCGCACCGCTTATCTGCTTCATTTTCTTCACAACACTGATGAGCGATGGTCTGCCGCAAGACATTCCCGTGGCCGCTGTCGATGCCGACAACACAGCCACCTCGCGGTCGATTCTGCGCAACCTCGACGCATTCCAGCAGACCGAGATTGTGCACCAATACTCGAACTTCGCCGAGGCGCGAAAGGCTATGCAGGAAGGAAAAATCTACGGATTCTTCTACATTCCCGAGGGCACCACTCGCAAGGCCAACCGCAGCGAGCAGCCGCGCATATCGTTCTACACAAACGCCACCTATCTGATTCCCGCGTCGCTGGTCTATCGCGATATGAAGATGATGGCCGAACTGGCTGCTGGCGCCGCTGGACGCACCTCGCTACTTGCCCGCGGCTACACCGACGACCAGGCGATGGCCTTTCTGCAACCAATCAAAATCGACACTCACGCAATCAGCAACCCAATGCTCAACTACTCTGTCTATCTGAGCAATACGCTGCTTCCCGCAGTGCTGATGCTGATGATTTTCCTTGTCACCATTTTCGCGGTGCAAACCGAACTGAAAGACGGCACTGGCCGCCAATGGATTGAACTCGCGGGCGGCCGCACCTGGCTCGCGCTCTTTGGCAAACTGCTGCCTCACACCGTCATTTTCACACTGATGATAGTCTTCGCGCAGATTTACCTCTATAAAATACTCGACTTCCCGCTCAACGGCGCAATGTGGCATATGCTGCTGTTGGGGCTTATGTTTGTGCTGGCCTCACAGAATCTGGCGCTGTTCATTTGCGGACTGATACCGTCGCTGCGGTGGTCGCTGAGTCTGGCCACGCTTTGGGGTGTGCTGTCGTTCCCAATCTGCGGCTTCTCGTTCCCCGTGATGGCAATGCCGCCAGCCATTCAGAGCCTTTCGGCGATGTTCCCGCTGCGATATTATTTTCTGATATACGTCGACCAGGCGCTCAACGGATGGTCGCTGCAATATTCGGCGCAATACTATGCCATATTGCTGATATTCATTCTGTTGCCGTTGACCAATATGCACCGACTCAAACACTCGATGCTGAATTACGAATATCTTCCATAAGCCCTTGACTATGAACTTTATAAAGAATGTCATAAATGTTTGGAACGCCGAAACCCGCAAGTTTATCGTCGACGATGGCGTGCTGGTTTTCTTCCTGGTAGTGCCGTTCCTCTACCCTCTTCTTTATATGTATCTGTATAGTAGAGAGGTGGTTAGAGAAGTGCCAGCGGTGGTTGTCGACGACAGTCATTCGGCCTTGAGCCGCGAGTTTATCCGCAATGTCGATGCCTCGCCTGATATTCAGATTATCGACCACTGCAGCGATATTGAGGCGGCTAAGTTGCAGATTAAGAACCACAACGCTTACGGTGTCATTTGGATTCCCGCCGATTTCAACAAAGACATTGCCGAAGGTCGGCAGACGCAGGTGAGCATTTACGCCGATATGAGCGGCCTGCTCTACTACAAATCGCTCTTGAGCGCCTGCACCGAGGTCTCGCTCGATATGAACAAAGAAATTAAGGCCGTGCGGCTGTCGGGCCTGAGCGACCGCGAGAAGGAAGTGGCCGTGCAACCCATTGAGTATGATTACGTTCCGATGTTCAACTCACAAAACGGCTTTTCAACATTCTTACTTCCCGCCGTGCTGATGCTGCTTCTTCAACAGACACTGGTTTTGGGCATAACAATGATGGCTGGAACCGAACGTGAGCGCCGCCGTCGCAAAAATCTGCGCCTGACCGAGGAATACGGCAGCCCAATCGACGTGCTCACAGGCAAGGGCCTCGCCTACTTCATTTTCTATTGCCTGATTTCGTTCTACGTTTTGTGCATTGTACCGAAATTGTTCGGGTTCAACCAGTTGTGGAACTTCTTCGACCTGGCGATGTTTGTCATTCCGTTCCTGCTGGCCTCAGTGTTCTTCGCAATCAGCCTATCGACATTTGTCAACGACCGCGAATCGTGCTTCCTGCTGTTCGTCTTCATATCGGTGCCGTTGCTGTTCATTTCGGGCATTTCGTGGCCCGCTTGCAGCATTCCAACATTCTGGAAATTTGTGTCTTACATTTTCCCGTCAACCTTTGGAATAAACGGCTTCGTGCGGATGACCAACTCTGGCGCCCTCCTGCCCGATGTCAAAACCGAGTATATCGCCCTTTGGGTGCAGACTGGCGTCTATTTTATGACCGCACTGTTGCTCTATATCAAACTCTACCGCTCAGAATCAACACCTGAAACCGAGGAGGAGATTGCAGTGGATTTGGATGTGGAGAAGGAATGATAACTACAAGTAAAACAGTTTTTTTCATCTAAGATACTAGTTTAAACAATAGTAGTTTTTTCAAGTTCATAGCGTCAGGTAGCGATACCCGGCGCTATTATTTTTGCATAGCCGCAAAAAATTGCCATTTTTGAAAGCGAACAAAAATGGGCTATGTCAAGTTTTTTCGATTCGGACATAAAATATCTGAAAGGCGTCGGGCCGCAACGGGCATTGGTTTTGGCCGATGAGCTCGGCATAAAAACCTACGGCGACCTCATCTACTATTTTCCCTATCGATACCTTGACCGCACCCGCTTCCACCCTATCAACACGCTCAATGAGGATATGGGTTGGGTGCAGATAAAAGGCCGGATAACAAAATCCGAACTTGTGGGCGACTCCAGACACCAGCGCTTTGTAGCCTGGTTTGCCGATGAAACGGGCAGCATTCCGTTAGTTTGGTTTCAGGGCATAAAATGGATAAAAGACAAGCTCCAACGCGATGTCGAATATGTGGTTTTCGGCCGTCCGTCGGAGTTCAACCACCAGATAAACATTGTCCACCCCGATATTGAGGAGGCCGCCAAGCATCAAGCCAAAGCCGAATTTGTGCTGCAGCCGCTCTACAACACGTCGGAGAAGATGAAGAATCGGCAGATAACAACAAAGACGATTTATCAGATACAATTCAGTCTGTATGAACAGTTTAAGAATGCGACAATTCCTGAGACGCTGCCCAAGAGCCTGCTCGATAAATTGAATATGCCGCCACTGAAAACCGCCTTGCAAGACGTGCATTTTCCTAAAGACCAGTACGACTTGCAGCGAGCGCAGTTCCGGCTGAAATTTGAGGAATTGTTCTATATTCAGCTTAAACTGCTAAGATTAAAAGGAATAAAGGCGCGCGCCAACGGCGGGCACCGCTTTGCGACCGTGGGGCACTATTTCAATACTTTCTACAAACAGCATCTCACTTTTGAACTGACAAACGCCCAGAAACGCGTGCTGCGCGAGATACGTCAAGACACTAACACGGGCCTGCAGATGAACCGCCTACTACAAGGCGATGTGGGCAGCGGCAAGACGCTTGTAGCCATGATGTCGATGTTATTGGCATTGGACAACGGCTTCCAGTCGTGCCTTATGGCGCCAACCGAAATTCTGGCGCAGCAGCACTACAAGACGTTTTGCGATATGCTTGCGCCGCTTGGAATCGAAGTCGGGCTGCTCACCGGCTCCACAAAGCCGTCGGTTCGCAATCAGATGCTAGCCGACCTGGCAGAAAACCGGCTTAAGATACTGATTGGCACACATGCTCTAATTGAGGACCGCGTGTCATTTTCGCATCTTGGGCTTGTTATCATCGACGAACAGCACCGCTTTGGCGTGGCGCAACGAGCCAAGCTGTGGTCTAAAAATTATATACCGCCACATGTGCTGGTTATGACCGCCACTCCCATTCCGCGCACTTTAGCAATGACCTTGTACGGCGACCTCGACGTGTCGGTAATCGATGAGCTGCCGCCCGGACGGAAACCAATAAAAACCATTCACTATTATGACTCTAACCGTTTGACAATGTTTGCTTTTCTGCGTCAGCAACTGCAACTGGGACGTCAGGTTTATATCGTCTATCCGCTCATAAGCGAGCCTGAAGCGTCTGATTTGAAATATCTCGAAGACGGTGTCGAGGGTATATCGCGCGCATTTCCGCCGCCACAGTACTCCATAAGCGTTGTCCACGGACGTATGAAGGCTGCAGATAAAGAGCTGTCAATGAGCTACTTCGCCAAAGGCATAACCAACATAATGATTGCCACCACGGTGATTGAAGTTGGTGTGAATGTTCCAAACGCATCGGTTATGGTTATTGAGAATGCCGAGCGCTTCGGCTTGAGCCAGTTGCACCAACTGCGCGGTCGTGTGGGGCGTGGTGCCGACCAGTCGTACTGTATTCTGATGACAGGCAACAAACTGACTTCCGACGCGCGCAAGCGAATCCAAACTATGGTTGAAACCAACGACGGTTTCGAGATAGCAGAAGCCGACCTGAAGCTACGTGGTCCAGGCGATATTGAGGGCACGCAACAAAGCGGCATCGCTATTGACTTGAAAATAGCCGATTTGGGAAAAGACAACCAAATACTGATGATGGCGCGGAACGAAGCTATCAGAATTTTGGAGGAAGACCCTAACCTTGAAGACCGCGACAATGCAATTCTGAACGCAGAAATAAAGCGCCGTTGGCGTTACGAATTCGACTGGGGGCAGATTTCGTAATTGCGACCCTTCTTACCTTTTCAGATAATCAACAACCTCGTCAGGTGTAAGTTGTTGCTGCTCGCCGGTTTCCATATTTTTCAGCATCACTTTACCCTCTTTGACCTCGTTCTCGCCCACCACAGCCACAAACGGAATGTTGCGTCCGTTGGCGTATGACATTTGCTTTTTCATCTTTGCAGGCTCGGGATAAAGCTCTGTGCTGATGCCGGCCGCGCGCATTTTAGCAACTACTGGTAAGCACCATTTCTGCTCAGCCTCGCCAAACGTAACAAATAGCAAACGAGTCTGCTCGGTTGCCGATTTCGGGTAGAGATTGAGTTGGTCGAGCACGTCATAGATACGGTCGGCACCGAACGAGATGCCAACACCTGAAACGCCCGGCATTCCGAAGATTCCTGTCAGGTCGTCGTAGCGGCCGCCACCAGTGATTGAGCCAATCTGAACATCGAGAGCCTTAACCTCGAATATGGCGCCTGTGTAGTAGTTCAGACCGCGGGCCAGCGTTAGGTCAAGGTCGATTTGAGTTGGCAGACCAAGCGGCTCAACGGCATCGAAAATGGTTTGCAATTCGAGAATGCCCTTCTGTCCCACTTCGCTGTCTTTCAGTACGTTGGAAATCTGTGCAAGTTTTTGGCGATTGTCGCCGCTCAAAGCAAGAATCGGTTGCAAACGAGCGATTGAGTCTTCGCTCAATCCCTTGTCAGCCAATTCTTTATTTACGTTCTCAATGCCAATCTTATCGAGTTTGTCTATAGCCACTGTGATGTCGGTCATCTTGTCGGGAGCACCGATGGCTTCGGCAATTCCTGCCAGAATCTTGCGATTGTTGACTTTCAGCGCTACGCGGATTCCTAACCTTTGATAGACATCGTTAACTATCTGAATCAGTTCTACTTCGTTCATCAGCGAGTCGCTGCCCACAATGTCAACATCGCACTGGTAGAACTCGCGGTAACGGCCTTTCTGGGGCTTATCGGCACGCCAAACGGGCTGAATCTGATAGCGCTTGAACGGGAACTGAAGGTCGTTGCGGTGCTGAACCACAAAACGCGCAAACGGCACTGTAAGGTCGTAGCGCAGACCTTTCTCCGAAATTTTGTTGGTAACCTTCACTGAATCTTTGGCTTGCAGCAAATCGACATCAACGCTGTTCAGGTAATCGCCCGAGTTCAGAATCTTGAAAAGCAACTTGTCGCCCTCCTCACCGTATTTGCCCATCAGGGTTGATAGGTTCTCGGTTGCGGGAGTTTCAATCTGCTGGAAACCATAGAGTTTGAACACACTTTTAATGGTGTCGAAAATATAGTTGCGCTTAATCATTTCGGCAGGCCCGAAATCGCGCGTGCCCTTTGGAATCGATGGTGTCTGAACTTGTGCCATATCTATTTTTGTTTTGAGCCGCAAATATATTGAAATATGGCGATTGAAGTCCGATTTTCAAACTAAAGGAATCAAGATTTTCGTTTTCAGTTTGTGTTTTCTGTCCGCCTTTTTCTTACCTTTCCACCATTAATTCAAACGATATGAAAACACTAATCACCACTATTGCGGCCACTGCGGCCATTGCCACTATTGTTGCGTGCTCTGGCACAAGCGGGCCATCGCTCAAACTCAACGACCTTGAGTATTTTGAAGACCGGGGCGTCAACATTCTTGCTTACAGCAACGACTACAACGGAATGTTCTGCGACGAGAAAGAAGCAGGCATCGAAATCATCTTGCGCGGCGTCAGGATTGCCACTGGCGGCGGCATCAGACTTATGAACACGCCGGAGCAATGGGACGTCTATCCAAAACTTGTTGAGCGCAAGGTTGACCGCGACAATCAGACCATTGAAATGGTGCTCGACTACGCTGATTACGAGTTCAAACCCACCGTGAAGGTTACGCCGAAGGACAAGGGCGTGCTTGTTTCGGTTTTCACCGATAAGCCTGTACCTCAAATACTTGAAGGCAAGGCTGGTATGAACATCGAGTTTTTCCCAGCCATCTACTTTGGCAAGACTTGGATGATGGACGGACAGCCGAATATTCTGCCGCGGCACCCATCATCGGCAACCGAAATGCACCCGAAAAGCGAGAAGATAACACAGATTTACGGCCTATCGACCTTCGACGACCGCGGCCGCGACGAGTTTATTGTGCCGCTTCCAATAAGCACTGGCCATCAGCTTGTTATGGCGCCCGAAGATGACAATCTGCGCGTATCGTTCAAGAGCGAGCGTGAGATTTGCCTATACGACGGCCGCAATCTGTCGGACAATGGCACGTTTGTGGTGCGCTCGCTGTTAGACACCGGCAAGACAGGTCTTGTGGGCGAATGGTACATCGAGACATCGTTCGACCCGAGCTGGACCCGCAAACCAAACATTG